>JAEZDQ010000060.1 GCA_023433225.1 Bacteroidota bacterium
TTCGTATTCTTTTTACTTTCGGTAACGGTGAGATAATAATCTCCAGCTCTTGTTTCCCGGACATCGAAAAAATAAGTACGCCGCCCGGCTCTCAACACTTTGGAATAGATACCATCTCCATCTATTCGTTCGAAATTTTCATTGTCACTCATCATTTTTTGATTAGAAATGTTAATACTTTGCTAACAAATCTATAAAAAAAACCCTAATGAACAATTTTTGTTCTAAAAAGTTTTTGTAACCATTAGATAAAAAACTCGTTAATCCTGCTCTGCTAACTGCTTTTGAATAAGTGAAAAATAGGCCCCTCCCCTTGCTACCAATTCCGAGTGGCTCCCGAATTCAGCGATTTCACCATTGTCTAAAACCAAAACGTAATCGGTATTTTTTGCGGAAGAAATACGGTGGGTGATGATAATCGTGGTTTTTTGGTTGATTTCCTGGGAAAGGTTTTGCAGGATTTCCTCTTCCGTTTCGGTATCAACGGCGGAAAGGCTGTCATCAAAAACCAAAATATTCGGTTCCTTAACCAAAGCACGTGCAATGGAAATCCTTTGCTTTTGCCCGCCGGAAAGTGTCACGCCGCGTTCGCCTAAGATGGTTTGGTATCCTTCATTAAAACCTGCGATATTCTTATGGACTGCCGCTTTTTTGGCGTATTCTACAGCTTCTTCAAATTGTTTCTCATTTTCATTTACGCCAAATAAAATATTGTTTTGGATGGTGTCAGAAAAAAGAAATGCTTCCTGAGGCACAAATCCGATGGCTTCGCGTAAAGAGTTCAGATTGAGGTTTTCGTAAGGTCTGTCGTCAATTAAAATCTGACCCGATGTAGGTTGTAACAACCGAGCCAGTAAAAGTGCGACCGTAGTTTTGCCTGAACCGGTCCGGCCCATGATTGCCAAAGATTTCCCTTTTTCCAAGGTAAATGAAACATTTTTCAGTGCTTGGATGCCGGTGTTTTCATAAATGAAATCAACATTCCGGAACTCGATTTTACCCTCAACCGGTGTTTCTTTTTCCACCAGATTTTCGATTTCCGGTTTTTCTTGTAAGAATTCGTTGATTCTTGCCATCGACGCTTCTGCCCGTTGTACCAACATGGTGACCCATCCCAAAGCGGTAAACGGCCAAATGAGCATATTCAGATACATGAAATATTGCGCCACAACACCGATGCTCAGTTTCCCTTCATAGTATCGGACGCCGCCCATGTAGAGAATCAATAAATTACTGATGCCGACGACCAAAATCATCAACGGCCCGAAATAAGCCTCAGTCTGGGCGAGGGACAAAGCCCTTTTCTCATATTCACCGGCTTCTTTTTCATAATTTTCTTCGGTCGGGATTTCGGAATTAAAGGATTTAATGACCCGGATTCCCGAAAAAGTATCTTGTACGATTGAAGAAATATGTGATTGTTGCGCTTGAACAGATTTGCTTTTCCGGTTGATGGTTGATGCGACCTTATAAATCAAAAATGACAAAATGGGCAAAGGCCCCAATGTGTATAAAGTCAGCTTCCAGTCGATGTTGATCATGAAAACCAGCAATATGGTCGCGGTTGAAATCAGGTTGACCGGATACATGATGCCCGGACCCAAATATTGCCGCACAAAAGCCACGTCTTCGGTGATCCGGTTCATCAAATCGCCGGTTTTATTTTTCTTGTAAAACGAAAGCGATAATTTCTGGTAATGGGTGAAAATATCGTTTTTCAAATCATATTCGATGTGACGCGAAGTAGCAATGATCATCAAACGAACGCCGACGGTCAATAGGCCCGACAAAATTTTCAATCCCAAAAACATCAAAGCCGCATAAAGCAATCCTCTTTTTACAATGGACATATCGTTGATTTCACCGGATGAAAAGCCGGTTAAGATTTTTTCGATGCCGTCAATCGCCTTTCCGACAAAGCCAATGGAATAAATTGAAATAAAATTTGACAGCACGATCAGGCCGAAGCCGGCCAAGAGTTTCCACTTGTATTTCCAGAGATATTTATTTAGGGATTGAAGGGATTTCACGCAGTAAAGTTACTGCTTTTTGCTTACCTTTGCGCCTGCTTGAGTAGAATTAACTTATTTTGAAATTATGTTGGGGAGAAGACAACTTCGTGAAAAAGCAATGCAGGCAATCTATGCGTGGAAAAGTTCCGGCGAAGATTCTGACCAAAGGGCGATAGAGAAAAACATGCTCCGTGGAGTCGACCAGATTTATGATTTATACATTTATTTATTGAACCTTCTCAACTTCCAAAAAACCATCGCCGAACATAAAATAGAATTGGCGAAAAACAAAAACTTCACTACCGAAAAGGATTTAAACCCAAATTTAAAATTCGTTTCGAATGAAATTTTTAGGATTTTGGATGAAAACGAAGAATTGAACGCCTATACTTCCAAAAACAAACAATTGACTTGGGACTTGCTGGATGCTTATCCGAACGCGATTCACTAAGAAATCATATCAAGCGAACGCTATGCTGCTTACATGGATAATCCGAACCGGAATTTCAACCAAGACCGGGAATTCATGATGGAAATTTTTGAGCACCACATTGCTCCCAATGAAAGTTTGCATGAATGGCTGGAGGAACAGAACATCCATTGGGCGGATGATTTGTACATTGCCAATTCCATGGTATTGACCACTTTGAAATCTTTTACCCCGAAGAGTTCGGGTAAAATCAAATTGTTTAAAGTTTACAAAGACGACGACGACCGGGAATTTGTCATTGACCTTTTCCGAAAAACCATCCGTCACGACCAGGAAACCCGCGCTACGATTGAGGAAAAAGCAACCAATTGGGAACTTGACCGGATTGCATTGCTCGATTTAATTCTCTTGCAAATGGCCTTGACCGAGTTCAAATATTTTCCCAATATTCCGCCAAAAGCAACTTTGAATGAATACATCGAGTTGTCGAAAATTTATTCCACCGAAAAAAGCAAAATCTTTGTAAACGGCATTCTCGACCGCTCTATGAAAGATTTGAAGCCTATCTGAAAACCTACCGAATTTTTCATTAAATTTGCAATTCATAAAAAATTTTAAAATGAAAAACACAATTTTAGGAATGAGCATGGTTGCAGTTTTTGCAATTGTTTCATGCGACAAAGACAAGCCGTCAAATCTTTATACGGATGCAGAAAAAGAAGCGCAAGCAGGTGCTGTAGTAGATCCTGCAACGGCTCCTAAATTAGAATTCGAACACAAATCTTATGATTTCGGAGATATTCCTGCAGGTTCAAAAGTGGAACATTATTTCAAATTTACCAATACCGGAAAGTCGCCGCTGATCATCTCAGACGGAAAAGGTTCTTGCGGCTGTACCGTTCCTGAATTCCCTAAAAACAAACCGATTGCGCCGGGAGCTACCGATTCCATCAAAATTTCGTTTGATGCCGGGAAATTCCAAGGAAAGCAAAGCAAAACGGTTACTTTGACAACCAATACAACTGCTAAAGAAGAAATCCTGACCATTACGGCAAATATTCCGACCGGTGAAATGCCTGCGGCTCCACAAGCAAATCCATTAATGACCCAATAAACAGTAGATGAATTTATCAACCATATTTTTACAAGCCGGTGGCGGAGGCGGCATTTCAACCATGCTCATGTTGGGCGGGATGATTTTGGTATTTTACTTTTTCATGATTCGTCCGCAAATGCGCCGACAAAAACAGGAAAAGAAGTACCAAGAAGAATTGAAAAGAGGGGACTGGGTCGTGACTTCTTCAGGGATTCACGGGAAAGTATTTGAATTGAACGCCGACACTGTAGTTTTGGAAACGGGAGCCGGAAAAGTGAAATTTGAACGTACCGCCATTTCGAAAGAACTCAGCACCGCGCGCTATGCTTCGGGCATTGAGAAAAAAGATTAAAATAAAAAGAAATCAGTTAAATTTGAAGCCGGGCATTGTTCCGGCTTTTTTGATTTAGACCATAAATTCAATTATTATGAAAATCGTCGGTTTGACAGGTGGAATTGGTTCCGGGAAATCAACCATTGCCAAATGGTTCTCCGAAAAGCAAATTCCGGTTTACGATTCCGATACCGAAGCCAAGAAACTGATGAATGAAAACCCTCAAATTCGCGAACATTTGCTTGGATTGTTTGGCCCGGAAGCATATGTGAACGATGCCTTGAACCGCAAACACATCGCTTCTCAAGTGTTTGAAGATAAAGATTTACTGGAAAAGCTGAATCAAATCGTTCATCCGGTGGTTGCCCAAGACTTCAGAAATTGGGCACAAGAACAAATTGCGCCGTTTGTGGTAAAAGAAGCCGCCATTTTATTTGAAAGCGGAGCTTACAAAGATTGTGATTTGGTGGTTTCGGTGGTTTCCAACGAAGAACTCCGAATTCAAAGGGTGATGGCGCGTGACGGTTCCTCGCGGGAAGAAGTCCGCAGCAGGGTTCAAAACCAATGGACCGATGAGTTGAGGGTTGTCAATTCGGATTTTATCATTCGCAATAATTCAACATTGGAGGATTTGAAGCAGGAATTTGAAAAAGTTTACCTTAAGTTGATGAAAAAGGCTTCCTGACAAAGAGTTTAAATCCCTTTGTTTTTTGAAACATAGTGGGAAATCATTTTCATTGATAATGAATCAAATTCACATTAAGATTAAATATTATAAGAGGCCTTTTATTAGGTTCTAAAAATGTTAAATTTGTAATCGGAAGCAATGAAATAAATGGGATTTTGAAAAAGGGATTCAATAAAATATTGGTGGTATTGATGAGTATTGCCTTGATTGGACTGGTAATCATACAAATGTACTGGTCCAAAAAAGTTTTTACTTCACATACCGAGGAATTCAACGGAAGGGTGTACCAAGCCCTGAATGCGACGGTTGATCGGGTAAATCAGGAAGAACTCCAAACTTATTACCAAAAATTTGAAGATGTTCACAGTGATTTCAAAAGTTCCACCGACAAGCCGCAGGTGATTTCTTCTCAAATGGTACAGGATTCAGCCGGAACGACTTACCTCTACCTCACGCGCTATGTTATGGAGAGGTCTGCCATCCCTCTTTCTGATGAATACAGTGACAGCCTGACCCGTGCCAATCTTTATTCACAAGAAAAAATCGTGAAAATCAACAAAGATTCCGGCACGAGTTTCATCCAGAATTTCAGCTTGAATACCGAAGAAAACTTCAAAAACTCAACATATACTCTGGAGCGGCTTGCCCGTCTGGATGCCGGGAACAGGCCAATCGATAAAAGGGTGGATATTGAGTTCATCGATTCCGTATTTGTCAGGGAACTTCGGATCAGGGGCGTGCAATCACATCCGCAATTGGCTTTGCTGAAACCGGATTCTGCCTTGACCAATGTCCGTTCCGAGGAGTTTAACCTCAAAGACAAGGAATATACCATCCCGATTTTTTATGACAAAGACGACCGCCCGCAGTTTTTGATTACGACTTATTTTCCCGATAAACAATTGTCTATTTTAGGGCCGATTATCCCGATCGTGATGCTGACAATCATCTTCACCTTAATCATCGTTTCTGTTTTTTCACTGGCTATTTATTATATGCAACACCAACGGAAAATATCGGAAGTCAAAACGGATTTTATCAACAATATGACCCACGAATTCAAAACTCCCATTGCGACAATCAATATCGCTTCCGATGCTTTGAAAAATGAAAAGGTAATCAATGACAATGAAAAAATAAAATACTACGCCGACCTTATCAAACAAGAAAACAAAAGAATGAACTCCCAAGTGGAGATGGTGCTGCGGATGGCCAAACTTGAACGGAACCAAATGGACATCAATCCCCAAGAAGTGGATCTTAATGATTTGGTAAAGAAAAGCGTTGCTACCATGCGCTTTATTGTGGATAATAGAAATGGCACTATTTTTGAAGATTACCAAGCGAGCCGTTCCATTGTAGAAGGAGACCCTTTTCACTTAGAAAATACCATTAATAATATACTGGACAATGCGAGAAAATATTCCAAAGACCAGCCTAAAATTTTTGTTAAAACGTATAATGAGGACGCATCTGTCATTATTGAAGTAAAGGATGAAGGGATTGGGATGTCGAAATCTGTATTGAAAAAGATCTTCGAACAGTTCTACCGCGAAGAAACAGGGAATGTGCACAATGTTAAAGGCCATGGTTTAGGCTTGGCTTACGTGAGAAAAATAACTGAATTACACAAAGGCCGTGTGTATGCAGAAAGTGAACTGGGAAAAGGAAGTACTTTCTATATCAAATTGCCTTTAAAATGAAAACAAGAATGAACGATAAACAAAAATTACTTTTAGTAGAGGACGACCCGAGCTTCGGCGCGGTGCTCAAAGACTATCTTGCTATAAATGATTTTGAAGTAACCCACGCGATTGACGGCGAAGACGGGCTTTCCAAATTCAAAAGCGGAGAGTATGACTTATGTATCTTGGATGTGATGATGCCTAAAAAAGACGGATTCACACTGGGCAAAGAAATAAAAGACCTCCGCAGTGAGCAACCCATCATTTTCTTGACCGCCAAAAACATGCGGGAAGATGTTTTGAACGGCTATAAAATCGGGGCAGACGATTACGTAACCAAACCGTTTGATTCCGAAGTGTTGCTTTATAAAATCCGTGCCGTACTTCAAAGGCACTCTTCAGATGAAGAAAAATTTGAACAAGAGGAATTCGAGATAGGTAAATTCAAGTTCAATGCGAAACTCCGACAATTACAAATTGGGAGCAAATCCCACAAACTTTCCCCCAAGGAAAGCGAGTTGCTCAGGCTGTTGGCTGTTTATAGAAATGATCTGATGCCTCGTGAAGTAGCTTTAACACGCATTTGGCACGATGACAATTATTTCACCTCGCGCAGTATGGACGTTTACATTGCCAAACTCAGAAAATACCTTAAAGACGACCCCAATGTCGAAATTGTCAATATCCACGGCGAAGGTTTCCGTTTGCTGATTTCCGAATAAGTTTTCTAAAATATAAATTCCCTTCACATTCGGTTTGTTATTCATAGCAGGCCGAATGTTTTTTTGTATGAAATTAATGTTTCAATAAAAATTTTAAAGTAAATCACCGTCTCGTGTCAAAAGCATCACGAAGGACATTACCGAAAACATTAAAGGCCAAAACCAACAAAAGGATGGCAATTCCGGGGAACAATGCCAAATGCGCATGGCCGATGATGATGTGGGAATAATTTTCTTTGATTAAATTCCCCCAACTCGGGGTAGGCGGTTGCGCACCGATACCCAAAAAACTAAGCCCGCTCTCCACCAATATTGCCGAAGCGAAATTGGCAGCCGAAATCACAATAACAGGTGCCAAGATATTGGGCAGGATTTCACGGAACATAATCCGAAGGTCGCTCGAACCAAGTGCTTTGGCGGCTTCAACAAATTCCTTTTCACGAAAACTGATGAACTGCCCGCGAACAACCCTTGCGACTTCTACCCACATCGTCAGCCCCACAGCCACAAATATTTGCCAAAAACCTTTGCCCAAAGCGAGTGTAATCGCAATGACCAAAAGCAAAGTCGGAATCGACCATACCACGTTGATTACCCACATAATGACATCGTCCACCCGGCCACGGTAATAACCGGCAATCGCGCCCATAGGGATTCCTACAACCAATGAAATAAATACCGCTATAAATCCAATCAAAAAAGAAATCCGGGTGCCGATTACCATTCGGGAATAAAAATCACGGCCATAACTGTCGGTTCCCAGCCAAAATGATTTGGTGTAAATAAATTTATCCTCAATTTCCGAAACTGAAATGCCCTTTTGTTTCCATTCTTTAAGCGAAATTTTGGTGGTTTCACCCAGAAAACCTTCTCCCAAATAAGGAATGTAACTCACTGAATCCTTTTCCATTTTATAGGAGTTGATTGCAATCTGATCCACATCTACTTGTTTCCCCAAAAAGAAATCTTTGATGGAAAAACTTCCAGTATAATTTTCCAATGGAACGGCCAAAAACAATTGTTTATATCCCATGGGTTTATGGGCCAAAATTACATTTTGTTGGTTGGCATGGGTAACTTTGTCATGAGAAAGGACATAGGCAAAAACGGTTACCAGCCCGGCCAAGACGATGATTCCCAGAGAGAAGAGGCCCAAAGGGTTTTTCCTAATCCGCCGAATGGCTGCTTGGGTGAATGAACCGGATTCCTGCGACATTTAATATGCTAAGAGATATCTTTCAAAACATTGACGGATTCCTCTAAATAAAAGTCGTTCGACAAATCTTTATGCCAATTTTTTCTTCTTTCCCGCAAAATGGTATCATTCTCGAATCGCGGCAATTCATATGCCGGAGAACTGATTTTCAATCTGGTCCGGTATTGGTCAAGGGAATCGAATTGTTTGGATTTTTCTTCCCTCAACTTCCGGTTGGCTTTGTGTTTTTCCAAGCTCAAGGGGTAACGGTCGATTTTGTCCATTTCCTGGTAATAGCGGGCTCCTCTTTCAATCAAATCCAGATAAGCGCTTCCCTGCTAACGTTTTGCGCTATTCGCTTTGATGGCTTCCAAATCAAAATTAATGGCCCAGCGGTCAAACTTCACCGGTTTGATTTGATCCCAAGGAAGTGCATCTTCGGCTCTGGATTCGCTGATGTCCGCATAAGTCAACATATCGGTCATTACGATGTCCGGCGTAACTCCCCTCAATTGGGTAGATCCGCCCGTTACGCGGTAAAATTTCTGAATGGTGAGTTTCAATGAACCGTATTCGTTCGGGTTGAATGTATGTTGATCCAAAGGAATGAAGGTTTGAACCGTTCCTTTTCCAAATGTTTTATTGCTACCGATGACAACCGCTCTTCCATAGTCTTGCATGGCCGCGGCCAAAATCTCAGAAGCGGAAGCTGAAAGTTCGTTGACCATAATCACCAGCGGTCCGTCATACAAAACCGAAGGGTCTTTGTCTTCATGGACTTTCATCTGCCCGTCACTTCTGCGGACTTGCACGATGGGCCCTTTCGGGATAAATAACCCGGCAATTTCTACAACTTCTTCCAATGAACCGCCTCCGTTATAACGCAGGTCGAAAATCAATCCTTTGATGTTTTCTTTTTTCAGTTCGATGATTTCTTTGGTAATATCGTCCGAAGGATCCCGGCCGTTGCGGTCATTGAAATTGGTATAAAACTCGGGAAGGTAAATCACACCGTATTTATCTCCATTGTCGTCAATTACCGCACTCCTTGCAAAAACTTCTTCCTGTTCAATCACATCGCGAATGAGTTTGATGTCCTTGATGCTGCCGTCTTTTTTCTTAACAGTCAGGGTAACTTCAGTTCCTTTTTTAACGCGGATGTGCCGGATGGCTTCGTCAAGCAACATACCGACAATATTCACCGGGTCTTTTCCTTTTTGCTTCACATGAGTGATTTGGTCGCCTACTTCCAATTGCCCGTCTTTCCATGCCGGCCCGCCCACAACGAGTTCCATGATGGTGGCAAATCCTTTTTTATCCTGAAGTCTTGCGCCGATTCCCTCCAATTGCCCCGAAATGCTTACGTCGAAATCATCCTTGTCTTGCGGCGAGTAATAACTGGTATGGGGATCGTATTTTTCGGTAAATGAATTGATGTACAGCGTTAAATAATCGTCTTTTTTTCTTTTTTGCATCTGACGGAAAAATTCCGAAGTGTTTTCGGCTACTTTTTCCCTTGCTTGCTTTTCCAATTCCTTCAAAGGCTGTTTGACATTGGTTGAATCTTCTTGCAAACGGACGAGTTCCAGCAGAGTATTGTATTTCAAATATTTCCTCCAAAGCTCTTTGGATTGCGTTTTGTCTGCCGCGTATTCAATCAAATCCTCACCTACCAAAAGGTCTTCCTCAATGGTAAAATCAAACGGGGTTTTCAGGATTTCTTCGGAATAATTTTTTACTTCTTCAATCCTTTTATAAATAGTATCTACCGTAGAATGGTAAAAATTCAGGTTTTGGTTGTTGAAATAATCATCTAAATTATGGATGTCGTTTTTGAAGTATTCATAATCGGATTGTAAAAAATACCTTTTGGAAGGGTCAATTTTATCCAAATACATGTGGAAAACATCTTCGGAAAAATTATCGTCGATGATTTGCGGACGATAGTGCATATAGGTCAACGTATTCCGCACATTTTTAATGATGGTTTTTATTTTGGAGTCATCCGTCCCCAAATCGGGTGTACAGAAGCAAAAAGCCAGAAAGCACATGGAGAGGAATGACAGGGTTATTAACGTTTTTTTCATTAGCATAAAAGCCTTTTTATGGAAGTATAATTTAATTTTTCGAATTACAAATATAACGCCAAATATAGTTTGTTTAAATTTGAAACCTCAAAGCACAAATATAAATGAATAAACACGAAAAACCATTGATTCTTGTGACAAATGACGATGGGATAACCGCGCCCGGTGTCCGCGCACTGATTGATATGATGAATGAAATCGGCGAAGTTTACGTCGTGGCTCCCGACAGTCCGCAAAGCGGGATGGGACATGCGATTACCATCAACTCTACTTTATTCTGTGAAAAGATTAAAATCGATGACGGCCCCCAAAATGATAGGGAATGGGCTTGTTCGGGTACCCCGGTAGACTGTGTGAAGCTAGCCATCACCAAAATCCTTCCCCGTCGCCCCGATTTATGTGTATCGGGAATCAACCACGGCGCAAATTCATCGATCAACGTGATTTATTCCGGAACCATGTCTGCCGCAGTCGAAGCCGGCATCGAAGGGATTCCCGCCATTGGCTTTTCCCTTTGTGACTTTTCTTACAGTGCTGATTTTTATGCTGCGAAGGAATTCATCCAAAAAATCGTTCGGGAATCCATCGAAAAAGAAATGCCCAAAGGCATGATTCTAAATGTGAACATTCCCAAATTACCAAAAGAAAAATTGAAAGGAATCAAAGCTTGCCGACAGGCAAA
>JAEZDQ010000067.1 GCA_023433225.1 Bacteroidota bacterium
ATTCAACGCTGCCTCTCACTTCATGGGTTACCAGCCGATTGTACAGTATGTCGTCCAACCGATATTGATTTTTGCGGTGATTTACCATTTTCTGATGGGGCTGATTTTGGAATTCGAAAACAGAAAAGCCCGCGGTCCGGTTGGTTATGCGGTAAACAAGGCAAATGAAAATTCCTCTTGGTCCTCCAGAAATATGATTTGGAGTGGAGCGGTCATTTTCGCGTTTTTGGTTCTTCACCTGATTGACTTCTGGGTTCCGGAAATGAATTATAAATACATTGACGGTGAGATTGAAGATGCCCATCGTTACCACGCAGAACTCATGCACAAATTTGAGAATCCAATACGTGTCGGAGCTTATATAATCGCTTTCTTCTTATTGATGATGCATTTGCTGCACGGATTCCAATCCGCATTTCAATCCATCGGCGCAAGACACCGGAAATATACCCCATTCATCAAGTCTTTCGGGAAAATATTTGCCATTGTAATCCCTGTAGGATTCATGTTGATTGCCATTTTCAGTTACCTAAAAAACATTGAAGTACTATGAGTAAATTAGATTCCAAAATACCTGCAGGAGACATTGCCGAAAAGTGGAAAAAACACAAGGAACACCTTCGTTTGGTGGCTCCAAACAACCGCGGTAAAATCGATATCATAGTCGTAGGCACAGGATTGGCCGGTGGTTCGGCAGCAGCTACCTTGGCCGAAATGGGATACAATGTAAAAGCTTTCTGCTACCAAGATTCTCCACGCAGGGCACATTCTATCGCTGCGCAAGGCGGTGTGAACGCGGCTAAGAATTACCAGAATGACGGCGATTCCGTTTACCGCTTATTTTACGATACCATTAAAGGAGGAGACTACCGGGCTCGAGAGGCAAATGTTCATCGCCTCGCGGAAGTTTCCGGAAACATCATAGACCAATGTGTGGCTCAAGGCGTTCCATTTGCACGCGAATACGGCGGATTATTAGACAATCGGTCGTTTGGAGGGACACAGGTTCAACGGACATTTTATGCGGCCGGGCAGACGGGTCAACAATTGTTACTGGGTGCTTATTCCGCCATGAACCGTCAAATCGGGAAAGGTAGAATCCAAATGTATAACCGCCATGAAATGCTGGATATGGTTTTGGTCAACGGGAAAGCCCGCGGAATCATCGCCAGAGATTTGGTAACCGGAAAAATCGAAAGACATTCCGCACACGCTGTGGTGATTGCTTCCGGCGGATATGGAAATGTGTTCTTTTTATCGACCAATGCTATGGGCAGTAATGTAACAGCAGCTTGGAAAATCCATAAGCGGGGGGCTTATTTCGCCAATCCTTGCTATACCCAAATCCACCCGACTTGCGTTCCGGTTCACGGTGCCCAACAATCCAAACTGACTTTGATGTCAGAATCCTTAAGAAATGACGGAAGAATTTGGGTTCCTAAAAAAATTGAAGATGCGGTAGCGGTGCGCGAAGGAAGGTTGAAACCGACCGACATCAAAGAAGAAGACCGGGATTATTATCTGGAAAGGAGGTATCCGGCCTTCGGGAATTTGGTTCCGCGGGATGTGGCTTCCAGAGCAGCAAAAGAAAGATGTGACGCCGGTTTCGGAGTGGAAAACAACGATACCAAAGAAGGCGTATTCCTCGATTTTTCCGCCGCAATCAAACGTTACGGAAAAGAAAAAGCCTTGGTTTCGGGTGAACATGAAGCTTCCGAAAAAAGAATCATCGAACTGGGTGAAGAGGTTATTAAAGCCAAATACGGCAACCTTTTCCAGATGTATGAAAAAATCACGGCAGACAATCCCTACAAAACCCCGATGAAAATTTATCCGGCGGTTCACTACACCATGGGTGGGATTTGGGTAGATTACAACCTGATGAGCTCCATTCCGGGCTGTTATGTTCTGGGAGAAGCAAACTTTTCAGACCATGGAGCCAACCGATTAGGTGCTTCCGCTTTGATGCAAGGTTTGGCAGACGGTTATTTTGTAATTCCTTATACCATTGCCGATTATCTGGCAGATGACATCCGAACGGGGAAAATCCCGACCGATTCCATTGAATTCGATGAGGCGGAAAATTCGGTCAAAGAAAAATTGAACTTTTTCATCAACAACAAAGGAACCAATTCAGTTGATTATTACCATAAGAAATTAGGCCACGTCATGTGGAACAAGGTAGGCATGGCCAGAAACGAACAAGGGTTGAAAGAAGCCATTGTGGAAATCGAAGCAATTCGCAAAGATTTCTGGCAAAACGTAAAAGTACCGGGGACATTGGATTCCTTGAATCCCGAACTGGAAAAAGCCGGGCGTGTCGCCGACTTTTTAGAACTCGGACAACTCATGGCAATGGACGCCTTGGAAAGAAGAGAATCTTGCGGAGGTCATTTCCGGGAAGAATACCAAGACGAGGAAGGGGAAACCTTACGGGACGACGAAAATTTCAAACATGTTGCGGCTTGGGAATATACAGGCGAAGACATCAAACAGGAAGTCCGTCACATCGAACCCCTGAATTATGAATTCATCAAAATCGCAGCAAGAAACTACAAGTCTTAATCCCGGTTAATGGCTTTACCAGAACTATAATATTAAGAATATGGCATCTAAAAATATAAATATCAAACTCAAAATCTGGAGACAAAGCAATGGCAAGTCAAAAGGAAAATTTGAGAATTATTCTCTGAACGGGGTGTCGATTGACAGTTCCTTTCTGGAAATGCTCGATATGCTCAACGAACAATTGGTGGGCGAGAACAAGGAACCCGTCGCCTTCGACCACGATTGCCGGGAGGGGATTTGCGGTACTTGTTCGCTTTATATCAACGGCCGTGCGCACGGGCCCGACCGAGGCATCACGACCTGCCAACTCCATATGCGGATGTTCAATGACGGTGATACCATTACCATCGAACCTTGGCGTTCAGCGGCATTTCCGGTTATCAAAGATTTGGTCGTGGACAGGAGTTCTTTTGACCGCATTCAACATGCCGGTGGATTCGTGTCCGTGAATACTTCCGGAAATACCATCGACGGAAACGCTATTCCCGTTCCCAAATACGATGCCGACAGAGCTTTTGAAGCAGCCACCTGCATCGGTTGCGGAGCCTGCGTGGCAACTTGTAGAAACGGTTCGGCCATGTTGTTCGTGTCTGCCAAGATTTCTCAGTTTGCCCTTTTACCACAAGGAAAAGTAGAAGCTCGGCAACGCGCGCTCAATATGGTAAAACAAATGGACGATGAAGGATTCGGGAACTGTACCAATACCGGTGCCTGTGAGGTAGAATGCCCGAAAGAAATTTCATTGGAAAATATCGCCCGTATGAACCGGGAATACTTGAGTGCCAAAATCCTTTCGGAAGAAACTTAATCGAATTAATAAAATAAATGAATCATATAAGCCGACGGAAATTCCTGTCGGCTTTATTTTTTAACTTAAATTCGTAGGATGGATTTAAATAAGATTTTTGAAAACAACCAAAACTGGATCAAGGAAAAACTAACCGTTGATGCCAACTATTTTGAAAAATTAGCCGACGGCCAGAATCCGGAAGTATTGTACATCGGTTGCTCCGACAGCCGCGTATCGGCTGAAGAATTGATGGGCGCGCAACCGGGAGAAGTATTCGTTCACCGGAACATCGCCAATATGGTCATCAGCATTGACCTGAATATGATGTCGGTCGTGAATTATGCCGTTTCCCATTTAGAGGTCAAACATGTGGTGGTTTGCGGTCATTATCTTTGCGGCGGCGTGAAGGCTGCGATGGAGGCTCAAGATTTGGGGATTTTGAATCCTTGGCTCCGGAACATACGCGACGTTTACCGCATCCACAAAGCGGAACTCAATTCGATTTCCAATGAAACGGAACGTTACAGCCGTCTGGTAGAACTGAATGTGGAAGAACAGTCTTACAACCTTTTGAAAACGGCAGCAGTACAAAAGGCTTATCTGGAAAGAGGCTTACAAGTCCATGGTTGGGTTTTTGACATGCAAAACGGCCAACTGATTGATCTGAAAATCGATTTCCAAAAGAAACTAAACGAAATCATGGAAATTTACAATTTAACGAAATGAAAAAAGCGGATATCTTTCCCATGCCGGATTATTATGACCGATACATTCAATTGGTGGATGATTTGACGCTCAACGTAGCTTTTGACAAATATTTCACCCAAATTCAAAACCTGAATCAGGACGTTTTAAATGAATTAGACGGCCGAACCTATGCACCCGAAAAGTGGACAATCAAAGAAATTTTACAGCATTTAATCGATTGGGAAAGGATTTTTTCTTACCGTGCCATTATTTTTGCACGAAAGGAAAACAATATCCCGCCCGGCCACGACGAAAACATCCTTGCTGCCAATTCCAAAGCCAACCAACGCGATTTAGAGGAAATCATTGATGATTATCTTTTTGCAAGACGCAATACCCAATCACTCTACAATAGTTTCGATCAAGCAGATTTAACAGCGGTCGGCAAAAGTCTGAATTACGAAATGCCGGTTTTGGCACTGGGCTTCATCATTCTTGGCCACCAAATCCATCATTTCAACATCATACGCGAGCGGTATTTACCGTTAACAAGTAGGCATCAACCGTTAATTCTTGGAAAGAACGGTTATTGAGCAGTTCTATCTGTTTATTTAAATATTCTTTAGAAATTCAAATTCAAACTTCCTGTTTTATATCATCCCTTTCTGCGCTGATATTAATGTTTCCCTAACATATTTCGTTGAGGCGGTTTCGTATCTTTGCACTGAAAATAAATTGTTCTCATGTGTGTTAAGAAAAGGAGTTGTGCTCAATCGGGTGCAACTTCTTTTTTTTAGTGAATTTTTGTACTTTTGAAAAGATTCATAAAATGAACCAATCGGATTTCGATTTAAGCAATTACAAATGAAAAGAACAATCATTCCCTTAATTTTAGCTCTCGGCCTACTTGGTTTATGGGCTTGTAAAAAAGAAGAGCCTAAGATTATTTACAGTGATGAATTGGCAGAAAGCCCCCAAAACGATTCCTTAAAACTATACGCCAAAGTCCGGTTGGATACCGACATTTCCCATTTGACCGAAAAAGAAAAAGCCATGCTTATCCTTTTTATTCAGGCGTCAGAAATCATGGACGAACTTTTTTGGATGCAGGCTTATGGTGACAAAAATGAGTTATTCACCAAAGTCCCCGAGAACCTCAGAAACTATACGCTCATCAATTACGGTCCTTGGGACAGGCTCAACAACAACCTTCCTTTTGTTCCCGGGTTTCCCCAGAAACCCAAAGGAGCGAACTTTTATCCGGCCGATATGGGTGTAGAAGAATTTGAAAAAGCCAACCTTCCGGAAGGGAAAAACCCTTATACCCTCGTCCGCCGCGATGGCCAAGGGAAACTTTACACCATCCCCTACCATGAACATTACAAATCCCAAGTCCGGAAAGCGGCCGATTTATTGCGAAGGGCAGCTTCATTTGCAGATGACGTCGGCCTCAAAAACTACCTCAACCTGCGGGCCACCGCCTTGGAGACCGATAATTATTTCGAAAGTGACATCGCATGGATGGATATGAAAACCAATCGACTTGATCTGGTCATCGGCCCGATTGAAAATTATGAAGATGAACTTTTCGCTTATAAAACCGCTTACAGTGCATATGTATTGGTAAAAGACATGGAATGGTCACAAAAACTGGAAAAGTACGCATCCTTTTTACCGGAATTGCAATCCGGGCTTCCGGTTGATGATCAATACAAAGCCGAATCACCGGGAACGGATTCCGATTTGAATGCTTATGATGTAGTCTATTATGCAGGAGATTGCAACGCAGGCGGCAAAACCATCGCCATCAACCTGCCCAACGATGAAAGGGTACAACTCCAAAAAGGAACCCGCCGTTTGCAGTTAAAGAACTCGATGCGTGCTAAATTTGATAAAATCATGTTACCGATTTCTGAAATCCTCATTGATGAGTCCCAACGGAAACACGTAACATTTGACGCGTTTTTTTCGAATGTGATGTTCCACGAAGTCGCTCACGGATTGGGAATTAAAAATACTATCAACGGAAAAGGTACGGTGCGCGACGCGCTGAAAGAACAAAATTCACACCTCGAAGAAGGCAAGGCCGATATCCTGGGTTTGTACATGGTCAACCAACTCCATCAAAAAGGAGAAATTCAAGGCGACCGTAAAGATTTCTACGTCACTTTCTTGGCTGGAATATTCCGTTCCGTTCGATTCGGGGCAAGTGCACATGGTTCGGCCAATATGATTTGTTTCAATTATTTCCAAGAAAACGGCGCTTTCGAAAGAACCGAAAAAGGAACTTACAAAGTGAATTTCGAGGAAATGGAAAAGGCCATGAATGGGCTTTCGGAATTGATTTTGACCCTTCAAGGGAATGGTGATTATGAAGGCGTGAAAAAACTGACCGAAGAAAAAGGCCATATTTCCCCGGAATTACAAAAAGATTTAGACAAACTCAAAGCAGCAAAAATACCGGACGACATCATCTTTGAACAAGGCGTGAAAGTGTTGGGATTGTAAGGATTGAAAATTAAAAGAATTATTTTCAGCTTAATTTAGACAGAGATACGAATATTCCTTATTTTTGCAAACCCAAATGGCTGCGTAGTTCAATTGGATAGAATATCAGATTTCGGCTCTGAGGGTTGGGGGTTCGAGTCCCTCCGCGGTCACATAGAGAAGGATTGTCAGTTCGGCAATCCTTTCTTTTTTTATGAAGTTGAAACGTTTACATATCCATCACCATCAATGCAATCAGGTATAAAAAACAAAGGATGATTAATACCACTCCCCAACGTTTTCGGTTTCTTTTGTAGCTCATCGTTGTAATTTTGAGGTATAATCACAAAAACCGCACCACCGCAATTTATTCCGGATTAAACAATTGACGATATTCAATTTTGAGCTTGGTAAGTATTTTGATGTATTGGTTAAAAAATATTGTTATGAAAGAGCGATTCAAAAAAAGAAGGATTTGGTATGCGGTGCTTACCATTCTGGCTATTCTGGTAATGGTCATTTCACTCATTTTTTCACTTGATTAAAAAATCTTTATGAAACCCATTGAAAAAATCATCATCGCAAGCGTGGTTGGTACCAGTTTCATGACTTTATACAGTTATTGGAAAAGCAAGCAGGAGAACGAAAAATACGTGGAGCCTGAATTACTCAACGAACTGATTGACCAGTCGGAAAACCTTCCCGACATTGATAATGAAGAATCACATCCGGCGGGCTGGGTATTGCATTACGTTGCAGGCGTTTCTTTTGTCGGCGGGTATTGGCTGCTCTGGAGGAAAGTTCTCCAACAGCCAAGTTTGGTTAGGATGCTAAGCGTAGGCGCATTGAGCGGTGCCGCCGGAATCGGTGTCTGGCAAACCCTCTTTTCAACCCATGAGAATCCACCGCAAAACAACCGCACCGGCTATTACAAGCAATTGTTCAATGCCCATATCGTTTTTTCCGCATTTGCACTCGCCACTTACAAAGCACTCGGTTTTTGCAAGGGTAAAAAATGACCCGGATAATTGTATATTTGGGTAAATCTTTTTGCGTTGAAAAAAATCTTATTGTTCTTTTGGCTTTTAGGCAATTCCCATCTGATTTTGGCTCAAGAGTTCATTTTGAGGGATTCGCTAATGCTCAATACCCAAGACAGCATAACCGATTTTTCGGCGGATGATTTCAACCATCTTTACTACATCCGGAATTTCTCTGAACTCATCAAAATCAATACCCAAACGGGCGAAAAAAATTCATTTTCCAACCAGGCGGTTTTGGAAAAACTCAATGCCCAAAACACCCTTCAAATCACCGTCAAATCTTCTTTGTTTTCCATATTGATTTTAGACAACCGACTCAACCTTTTTCAGGACGCAATCCGGTTTCCGGTCGGGAGCAATTTTTCGCCGACCTTAACCGCTTTGGTGGACAATAATTATTTATGGGGATACGACCCCGTGCTGCAAAGGTTGATTCTATGGAATTACCATGAAAAGAAGGTCTTCCGGCAATCGGTTATCCTGAATGAAAAAACGGCTGACGAATATTATTCCGAACTGATTTACGCCAAAGACAAAATCTATTTGGCAGGACCGAATAAAATCTTGGTTTTTGATGAATTTGCAAACCTGAAAGAGTCCATTCCTTTCCGGGAATTCAAGCAAATCGAGGTGGAAAACGGAATGCTTTATTTTACCCATAACCAAACGCTTTACCGGATGAACCTTCGGTCCAAAGAAATCATGGAAATAGAAACCCATACACCCGTAGATTATTTTTCAATAAATAGCCGAAGTCTTATTGTGTTAAACGGGAAGGTTGTTTATATTTACGATTCTCAAAACAAACCATAAAAAATGCACGTAGCAATCGCGGGAAACATCGGCGCAGGGAAAACGACCCTGACCCGTTTATTGGCCAAAAACTTTCAATGGAAAGCACAGTTCGAGGACGTTGACCAGAATCCTTACCTCGACGACTTTTACAATGACATGGAGAAATGGGCGTTTAATCTCCAGATTTATTTTTTGGGCAGCCGATTCGGCCAAGTCAAACAAATCCGCGAAAGCGGTGAGAACATCATCCAGGACCGGACTATTCACGAAGACGCTTATATTTTTGCAAGCAACCTGCACGACATGGGCTTACTGATGACCCGGGATTACGAGAATTACCTGACGGTTTTCAACCTAATGAATTCCTTTGTACAGGCACCCGACCTCTTGATTTACCTGCGCGCTTCCATCCCTACTCTGGTGCGGCAAATACAACTCCGTGGCCGGGAATACGAAAGTTCTATCAGCATCGAATACCTCAGTCGATTGAACGACAAATACGAAGAATGGATCAAGACATACCAAGAAGGGAAATTGCTCGTCATTGATGTAGATAACCTTGACTTCGTAACCAATCCTGCAGACCTGAGTTACATTTACGATAAGGTGGATGCCGAAATAAACGGTTTGTTTTAATTTCAAAACAAAGTAATAATTAACTAAAAGACAAACTCAATTCCTATAGGATTAAAATCAGAATCATAAATATTCCTTACCTTAGAATTTCAAATCTCCTGTCATGAAAAACCTCTCGATTCTGTTTGTATTGATTTCCGTCTTGGGTTTTTCCCAAAATGATTCTTTGAATCAAAAAAAAGATTCTGTTTTATTAAATCTGACCGGAAAGTCGGAGCTAATCTTTAATTATTTACCATCCCAAAGCTCTGAATCCCAAAGATTATTCCGACCGGGCGTTCCATCTCTTGACCTTCGGAACGGCAACCCTTTGTTCGTCATAAATGGAATTGTGAAAGAAGAAATATATTCAATAGAAGAAGTTGATCAAGACCAAATAATCAAAATAACTGAACTAAAGGGTGCTGCCGCTACTGCTCTTTATGGAAGCAAAGCCAGAAACGGTGTGTATATAATTGAAACAAAGAATTCGGATAACTCCTCAATCTCGGATAAACTGAAAAACCAGATACCCCGAATAGGGATAACTTCAAACAAACCTCTTGAAATCATCCCAATTGATTCCATACATATTCCGGCAAAACAAAAATTCCCGGGAACGGTTTGTCAAGGTTCAATTAAAAACACTACTAAACCGAATATTGTTGTCGATGGAGAACTGGTTTCAGAAGAGTTTATTAGAAATCTTGATCCAAATAGTATCGAGTCCGTTCAGGTTATCAAAAATGCTGATGGGGTTTACAGTCAAAATAATTTAAATGGTACGATTGTCATCCAAACCAAAAGTTCATACGAGTATGCAGAATACGAC
>JAEZDQ010000115.1 GCA_023433225.1 Bacteroidota bacterium
AACCTGAAGCCAGGACAAATCATCTCTGCAAGAGAATTTCGCGATGAGAATTCGAAATTGAAACGCGAAGACAAGACTTTGGTAACCGCTCGTGATGCGATGCCCGCAACGGCTGAGCCTATATTGCAGGGAATTACGAGAGCTTCGCTTCAAACCAAATCCTTCATGTCAGCTGCATCTTTCCAGGAAACGACAAAAGTCCTCAACGAGGCAGCCGTGGCCGGAAAAGTTGATCATTTGAACGGACTGAAGGAAAATGTCATCGTGGGTCACCTGATTCCTGCCGGGACAGGTTTGAAGGAATACCAAAGTATCATCGTGGGCTCCAATAAGGAATATGAAGAATTGGTAAGTGCAAAATCTGTATTATAATGGCCGAAGAAAAGAAAAACATCGACATTGAGATTAATGACCAAGTAGCCGAAGGGGTTTATTCCAACTTGGCGGTCATCAACCATTCACCATCCGAATTCATTGTGGATTTCATTCAAATGATGCCCGGTGTTCCAAAAGCAAAAGTGAAGTCCAGAATCATTCTGACACCACAACATGCCAAGCGCCTTGTACACGCTTTGAATGAAAATGTTCGCCGTTACGAATCCCAATTCGGTGAGATCAAAGACCAACACCCACCAGCTATGCCGTTCAATTTCGGCCCTCCGGGTGAAGCATAACTTCAAACAAAACCTCGTCGAAAGACGGGGTTTTTATTTTTTAGATTAAACTAAATCACCCTATTCTCAATTCCATTTTAGAATTTGCCTCAAAATAATTAGCTTTGCCAAACAAAACAAAAGCTATGGCTGACTACAAACTGATACTGCCCGCTATGGGCGAAGGTGTGATGGAAGCAACCGTCATCAACTGGTTGAAGAATGTCGGGGACATGATTGAAGAGGATGAATCCGTGGTAGAAATCGCGACAGACAAAGTAGATTCAGATGTTCCTTCCCCTGTAGCGGGAAAATTAAAAGAAATTTTGGTAAATGTGGACGGAGTCGCAAAAATCGGAGAACCCATAGCCATTCTCGAAGTAGAAGGTGAAATGGCTTCCGCTGAAGAAACCGCTTCGGCTCCGGAAGAGGATTTGTTAGAAACCCAAATTCCGCCTGACGTAGCAGCCGAATTAGAAAAACCTTTGCAACCTTTGACTGTTGACACGCCGTCTTCCGATAAATTTTATTCGCCATTGGTCAAATCCATTATCCGGCAGGAAGGTATTTCCGTTGCGGAATTGGATGGAATCCAAGGTTCCGGAAAAGAAGGAAGAGTGACCAAAGAGGACATCCTGAAGTTTGTAGAAAACAAAAAATCCGGAAAGATTCCTGCTCCCGCAGCAGCAACTCAAAATCCCCAAACCCAAGCGGCTCAGCCAAAACCACAACCAATCGTGGTCTCCGGTGATGATGAAATCATCGAAATGGACCGGATGCGTAAAATGATTGCACAGAATATGGTCGCAAGCAAACAAATCGCACCGCATGTGACTTCATTCATCGAAGCCGATGTGACCAACATCGTTCTTTGGCGCAATAAGAACAAAGATGAATTTCAGAAAAAAAATGGTGAAAAAATAACCTTTATGCCGATTTTCATCGAATCCATTGCGAAAGCCATCAAAGATTTTCCAATGATCAATGTCTCGGTGGACGGTGACAGAATCATTAAAAAGAAAAACATCAATATCGGCATGGCAGCGGCATTGCCAAGCGGAAACCTGATTGTTCCGGTCATAAAAAATGCCGACCAATACAGTCTTGGCGGATTGGCCAAACAAGTAAATGACTTGGCCAACCGTTCGCGTCAAAACAAATTGAAACCCGAAGAAATCCAAGGTGGAACTTATACCATTACCAACATCGGGAGTTTTGGGAATACTCTGGGAACCCCGATTATTCCCCAACCTCAGGTAGCCATTATGGCGGTGGGTGCCATCATTAAAAAACCGGCTGTTGTAGAAACGCCTCAAGGAGATGTCATCGCAATCCGACACAAAATGTATTTGTCCCATGCCTATGACCACCGGGTGGTGGATGGTGCTTTGGGCGGAATGTTTGTGCAAAGAGTTGCCCAATATTTGGAAGCTTTTGATTTGAATACGCCTGTTTAAGTGAAATTTGTAACGAATTCAAAATAAAGAGATATAAAAAAACGCCACTTTTTGAGTGGCGTTTTTTATCAGTTCAATTTAGAATTATAGGCAATCTCCTTCCATTTCGCTAATCCAGTTGGTAACCAAGGTTACGCCTTCTTCATGGATCAGTGAACGCCCAATCATCGGCATTTTAATCATTTCCAAATCCGTATTCATACGGTGGTAAAGAACCGATTTCAAAGGGTTTCCAGGCGCAATGATGTGGTCTGCTTCTTGGCCGATGATTCCGTTGATATTGATGTTGGGTTCCACACAAACACCCATAGCATTATAGTCGGGAATCGCGGTGAAGTCCAGCCTTACGGGATAAAATTCTGCGTAGCCGCCGTCGATGTGACAATGCGCGCAGTTCATCTCCATATAGGAACGCGCCCTCAAATCCAAAGATTTGGAAGTATCGTTGTAATCGGCGATAGAGGCAATTTCACCGGGCGAACCGGGATTCAAATAACCGAATTCCTCCCATTTGGTAATCTGGTTTTTCAAACCGTCTGCAAAGTTCAACGCAAAGTTGATGTTTTGGGGTTTGGGGCCAATCGGGAAGGCAGTGTTGTTTACATAATGACACATGAAACATTCGTTTCCGTTGGGAATCCTGTAATTCACGTTCTTGGTAATACCGTTTTGCACCCATTCGATGGGGACAAAACCGCCATCCAAATCAAAGGTTGCCTCTGTTTGCTCGTCATTCCAAATGTAGTTGGCAAAAATCCATTCGTTTGGTTTTTTGATCATCAGACGGGTTTCGATGATTTTTTTTGTATTTCCCGGTAAAACATTTTCATAATAAAAATTTTTAATCAAAACGGTTCCGGTTGGGAAATCAAAAGATTTATTGTCCGCTACGTAACTGGCACTTTGGCCGTCCGGCATCCAGATGAAACGGTTTTTCAGCGCATAATCCGTAAAAAGTTGTGAGGCAGGTTTAAAAGGTAAAACCCCGTAAACCGGGTCGAAACCGGACATCGGAGATTTGAAAAAATTATAATCTGAAAGCTTTTGATAGGGCACTGCATTGATGTCGAATACTACAGGCGAAATTTCTTCCGGCTCTTCATCAATAGGCCCGTCATTGTCAGAAGAACAGCCGATTATGGAAAATGAAATTAGAAAATATAGAAATATAGATTTGCGATTCAGGAACATTTTTTTTTGTTTTTTTTTAGAATGAAAAATACCCTCGAACAAAACGATAAGGGTATTTTTATTTGAGCATAATTTTATTGTTTGATGAATTTGAAAGTGGATTTTTTACCGTTGTCGTCAATGGTGATGACGTAAATACCTTTGTTAAAATGCGAAACATTGACCTTATGGTCGGTTAATTTTCCTTTGTAAACCAAGGCTCCGGTCAAATGATGAATTTCCACATTTGAATTTTCCAATGATTTTCCTTGTACATACAAATCAGTTTTCACGGGATTCGGATAAATTGAAACTTTCTCTAAATTCACGTCATTCACCGCCATTTGGTGTTCGCCTTCCACGATAACCAAAGTCGAATTGGTGTCGGGGTTTTCAATCGTGTCCACAATTCCGGACGGCCAGCGTACAATCACCTGCTCGATTTCGGTGTCGGTTCCGATTCCAAAATGGGTATTCAATGAACTCATTTGGCTAAAGCCTTCGCCGCTTCTTACATCGCGGATTTGTTTGCCCATTGCGCTGTAGATTTCCACCCTTGCCGCGATCCCGTTTCGGTTACTTACGGTTCCAATAGTGTTGATTTTAAGCCAGTTATTTTCGTTTCCATCATTATAATAAATGGTTCCTTGGGTGTAAATGTCTAGGAACCCGTCGTCATTCAAATCGCCCACACTTGCTGTTGAAAATGGAACATTGACTTGTGTAAAGGTCATATCGCCGTTGTTAAGCAATACTTTGTTACCGCTTCCGAAAATGTCAACGTATCCGTCGTTGTTAAGATCCACAGGGACATATTCCCAACTGGTTCCGGTAAAGGTGTCAATTCCAGACCCGGCCGTTACATTGGTAAAAGTCCCGTCTCCGTTGTTTTTCATTAACTTATGTCCACCCGTGCTGAAAGAACTCACCCCAACCATTGCATCCATAAATCCGTCATTATCGTAATCAGCCCAAGCGGTCGACCAGGTTTGGGTTTTATTGTTCATATTGGCAGCAGCAGCGACTTCCGTAAAAGTTCCATCCCCGTTATTTCTGTATAAATTATCGGTATAACGATCTTCACCTCCGCCACATTTTGAAATGTGTAAATCAATGTGTCCGTCATTGTTGTAATCGATCCAAACAGAACCGTAATGTCCGCCGGTAGGAAAGTCTCCCAATCCGCCTTGGTGGAAGGTCATATTGTTGAAACCATCGTTGATGAAATAGACAGAGGGTTGCACATCATGGCAAACATAGGCATCTAATTTTCCGTCATTGTTGATGTCAACAAAATTGGCACGCTGTGAAAAAATATAATTAGAAGGGGATTTTTCCATAAAACCGTTTCCGGTTCCGTCAGAAAGCATAAAAGTTGCGCCGTTTCCTCCGCCATACAACAGGTCGTTGTAACCATCTCCGTTAAAATCCCCGGCGGTAAGCGACCAACCCGGCATATTATCAGCATGTGGGGTGGTGAAGTTTGCGGATTCAAAACCTGTCTCAGTCTGGTATAAGACATGGATATTGGTTGAACCTACCGATACAATATCATCCAAATAGTCACCATTCATATCTACTACGCACATTTTATAACTACCGGATGCGGGAACCGTTTCCGGGCTAAAAGACAATTGGGCATTTAAACTCATCGATAGAGCCAAAGCCGATAAAAGTAAAATTTTTGTTTTCATATGTTAATTATTTAATTGCAATTCGGTTCCAAAGAATCAATCCATTGGGTAATCATTTGCACGCCTTCTTCATGGATGACGGTTCGCCCTCGTAAAGGCATTCGGATGTTTTCCAAGGTGGTATTGATTCGGTAATATAAGGATGATTCCGCGTGGTGCCCGGGTTTGATGATATGGGTCGGACTCCCGTCTACCCAAGGCGTAATGTTTTCATCGGGTTCAATGCATATCCCTAAATTTTCTGGTTCAGATGTCATGCTGAAGGCAAACCTCGGCGCACGATAATTGCAAAATCCTTCCTCAGAGTGGCAATGCGCACAGTTGATGTCCAAGTAAGATCGAACCCTTAATTCCAGATTTTCTGAAGTATCCCGATAATCTCTAACGGTTTGGATTTGGTTGGGGAAATCGGTTAAATAACCAAAATCTTTGAGTTTATGCAACTGATTTTGAATCCCGTCCGCATAAGCAAAATCTTTATTCAAGTTTTGAGGTTTGGTCCCAATGGGTAAAGGAACTTCGGCGATGTTGTGGCAAGAAAGGCATTCGGCACCATTCGGAATCCGGTAATTCACTTCCTTAACCTGTCCGTCCTGCATCCATGTAATGGGAACATAACTTCCCTCCATATCGTAAACCGCCTCGGTTTGTTCCTCGTTCCATACATAATTAAAGAAAAGCCATTCGCCTTGGTCGCGGATCATCAAACGGGTTTCCAACAATTGTTTGACATTTTCAGGTAAGACATTTTCATAATAAAAATGCTTCACCAAAATCGTCCCGTCCGGGAAATCCAAGGTTTTAGCATCACCCGAATAAGTAGCAATTTGGTTTTTCGGCATCCAGATAAATCGTTTTTTGGATGCGTAATCGCTGAATAAGGGAGAAATTGGTTCGTAGGGGAGCACACCATAAACCGGCACCATATCTGAAAGAGGTGATTTGAATAAATTGTAATCAGACAATTTCGGATAAGGAATTTGGCTCAAATCAAGTACCACAGGCGAAACTTCTTCCGGTTCATCATCCATGAAACCGCTGTCCGAAGAACATCCGACAAAAAACAAAAAACATGTGAGGAGAAAAAAATAAACCTGTTTCATCCGAACCCAAAAATAGCTTGCGTAAAAAATCATTCGAAGTTAAAAAAAATTATGTGATAATTATCATTTTAGAAAGTAATTTCATCCGGGGGCTCCTTATTTAAAACGATTTAATATATTTGAATGTGTTCAAAACAGGTGATAAAGTCAAAATCTTAGACGATGACGGTCAAGGCGTCGTTATCCGCGTGCACAAAAACAGTGCAACCATTTTAAATAGTTTCGGCTTCGAAGAAACCTATGGTTTATCGGAATTGATACCGGTTCAAGACTTGGCAGTAGAAGAATTCAAACTCCTTCCCGAAGATGATCCTAAGCCGAAAAAAACTTCCCCTAATCCCGAGATTTTGAAAGAAATCGATTTGCACATCGGTCAACTTTTGGACTTTCATTCGGGATTGTCCAATTTTGAAATCTTGCAAATCCAATTAAGTAAAGTGAAATCAGAAATTGATTTGGCGCGCAAAGAAAAACGCAACCGATTGGTGTTCATTCATGGCCATGGCAGCGGGAAACTTCGGGAAGAGCTTCATAAAATGTTGGCTTCTTATCCGAAAATTGAATTTTACGATGCTTCCTTCCGGAAATACAAACTCGGCGCGACGGAAGTGAGGCTATTCTAATTTTTTAGGCTTTTTATTCCGCGGATGGTGTTCCAGGATGGCCTTTCGAATCATTTTGTCGTCCAGATGCGCATAAATTTCGGTGGTGGTTATGCTTTCGTGTCCCAACATCAACTGAATCGAACGCAGGTCTGCGCCGTTTTTCAACAAGTGTGTGGCGAATGAATGCCGAAATGTATGCGGACTGACGTTCTTAGAGATGTCGGTTTTTTCCACCAGATTTTTCAACAGGGTGAAAACCATTACACGCGTTAACTTTTTTCCCCTTCGGTTCAGGAATAAATAATCTTCAAAACCCGGTAGAATGATTTGGTGGCGACGTATTTCGTCCCGGTAAATCCGAATGTATTTCAGTGTGAAATCGGAGATCGGCACCAATCTTTGCTTGTTCCCTTTTCCCGTTACCCGGATGAAATTCTCTTTCCAAAAAATATCCGAAAGTTTCAAATTGATTAATTCCGAAACCCTGACACCGCATCCGTAAAGCGTTTCCAAAATCGCACGGTTCCGCTCACCTTCCGGACTGCTCAGGTCGATTGCGGCGATGATTTTGTCGATTTCATCGGTGGAAAGCACGTCCGGCAGTTTCATGCCCAATCGCGGATTTTCGAGCAATTCCGCAGGGTTGTCCGCTCGCCATTCTTCCCATTGGAGATAGCCGAAAAAACTTTTGATGGAAGATATCAAACGGGCTTGGGAGCGGGGCGCGTATTTTTCTTTGGCGAATTGATACAGGAATTCTTCCACTTCATTCTTAGAAATATCGATAGGGCCATGGGGCGAAAAATTTTTTAATTTTAAAATGTCGCGCAAATAAGCTTCAACCGTATTGGCCGATAGATTTCTTTCCAGTTTCAGGTAAGATTTGTATTCAGAAATCGCTTCGTTCCAATCCATTTAAGAAGGATTCTCCAGTTCCATCACTTTGCTAATCATCGAATCCTGAGTTGCCCAAGCGCGGTAAAGTGCATTGACACCAAACAGCTGTTCGGCAAGGGATGCTTTCAGGAAATCTTTTAAAACCGACTCATCTGCTTCACTGACCTGGTCTTCCCGAACGCCTAAGACGCCTAAAAATTCCAGATAAACAGGGGTGGCATCATAGTAGCGAAGAAAGAAATTTTCTTCTACCCAGAAAGGATGGTAGCGGTTTTCTTCTACTTTTTTGAATATAAAATCTTCCGTATCCCGCGACCCGTTGTGGTAAATCCATTGTCCAATTTTAGAGGAATCAATCGGAACGAATTCGTCGGGAATAATCCCGCCACCGCCATAAACGATTTTTCCCGAAGGCGATTTGTATTCCAAATCTTTGTTGAATTTGATGCTGTCTTTGGTGTAAAGTTCACCACTCTGTAAACGGCGGTAAATTTCGTCTGAATACGCAGCGTTCCCTTCATCGTACGGCCTTTGGATAGATCGGCCGGAGGGTGTATAATACCGGGCTACGGTCAGTCTCAACCTTGATCCGTCTCCCAAACTGATTTCACGTTGTACCAAACCCTTGCCGAACGAACGCCTTCCGACGATGGTGGCACGGCCGTATTCCTGCAATGCGCCGGCGACGATTTCGCTGGCGGAAGCCGAACCTTCGTCAATCAATACGAAAACTTTTCCGTCCTCGAAAATACCCTTGGAAGTGGCGTAAATGTATTTTCTTTTTTCTTGCTTGTCTTGGGTGTAAACGATGAGTTCCTTTTCTTTTAGGAATTCATCTGCAATCTTTTCGGCAACCGTCATAATCCCGCCGGGATTGCCTCTTAAATCAAAAACCAAGGATTCCATTCCTTTTGATTTTAATTTTTTCAAAGCATCGTGGACTTCCTCCGCGGAATGTTCGGCAAAACGAATGAGTTTAATGTAACCGGTTTTTTCGTCAATCATAAAAGAAGAAATCACACTGGGCAAAGGCAGGTTTGCTTTCCGGGCTTCCAACTCCATTTTTTGTTCATTTCGCCAAATCTCCAAGCTGACACCGGAAGCGTTTCCGCCTTTCAGCAATGCGGTTGCTTGCTCTGTTGTTAAATCCAAAATGTCAATCCCATCGATTTTAAGGATTCGATCGCCGGGAAACAATTTTCGGAAGTTGGGGCTTTCGGGCAAAACCGTTAGGACCACAATGGTATCTCGGTATGATTTGACCTGAATTCCGATTCCGTGGAAACTGCCGCTCATTTCTTGTGTGACCCTTTGGATGGATTTTTTGTCTAAATAGGTCGTATGTGGATCTAACTGACTGAGCATTTGGTTGATGGTCTTATCCACCAAGCTGTCGGTGTTGATGTCTTCGATGTATTGGTTGTCAATGAGGGAAACCAGTCGACGGATTTTCTGTTCGTTGTCACTGTATTCCAAGCCGACGAGTTTATCGTTTTCATCGACCGCTATATCGTATTTCTTGCCAATCATGAAACCGGCAATGAATATGATAAGTACCATCAGGACGATGTTGATTATTTTAAATAAGAGCCTCATTTCAATTCATTAAATCAATCGCCGAAAGCTGGAACAGGGCAACATTCGCTTTTCTCAAAAATTCCAGCCCGGAAACATCTTTGTATTCTTCAAAATAAACTACTCTTTTGATGCCCGATTGGTGGATGAGTTTGCTGCATTCTTTGCAAGGGGAAAGGGTAATGTAAAGCGTGGAACCGATACAGGATTGGGTGGAGGCGGCGACTTTGAGGATGGCATTGGCTTCGGCATGGAGTACGTACCATTTGGTGTAGCCTTCTTCATCTTCGCAACTATTTTCAAAACTGACGGGCGTTCCGTTGTAACCGTCTGAAATAATCATTCGCTCTTTGACGATGAGCGCGCCGACTTTCCTTCGTTCACAATGGGATAATTTCCCCCATTCCATCGCCATTTTCATGTAAGCTTTGTCGTATCTCAACTGTTTTGCATCCATTTGTTTTGAAATTTAACCTTTCCTTTTACGGAATGAAACTTTCCGTTGCAAGTTAGAAAAAAGAACGCCTCGGTAAAATGAATTAAGAAAAGTTTTAGAATTGCCGTTCCGGTCAAATCGATTTTGTTAAAATAAAAGAAGTAGCACGCTCTACTGTACTGATGCCTCGGGTAAAGACGATGGAAATCTTCCTTCCTTCATCGGTTTTGAACAATTCAATCATTTCAGGAAGTGATATTGTTTCCCTTTTTTTGCCATCGAATTCAATCAAAACCGAAGCATCGGCAGGAAGGTGGCTATTGGAAACATGTGCTTGGAAAACGCCGATTTTCCGGCCGTTCACATAACGAATCGCATCGCCCTTTTGGATGCCCGCTACGGCCGCCGGGGAATTTTCGCGAACATAAACAACTTCCAGATAAGGAAGCTCCGGAAAGGGTTGGTAGAGTTCAATGCCGGCCATGTTGTAATTGAATTCATTCTTGTATTTTGGATTGGGTTTGAGAAATAACTTTCGGTTGCGGTAGTCATAAATCGTGGTAAACCGATTGAGGATTTCGCCGCCCACTGTTCCATTGCGTTCCTTGCGGTTGATATTGGTAGTCGAAAGGCTGTCAGGGAACGAAGTGGTAGGCAATTGCAATTTGGTCGTTCCTAATTCTAAAAAATTAATCCTCGATTTTTTTCCGTGTATTTCGCCGTTCAGGCCGAATCCCAAGTAATCGTTGATGTGTTTGGGCGGGATGCTGATATTTTCTTTTTCGTCCTCAAACAACCAAATGGCGTCCCAACTGCCCGAATCAATCAATAACTTTAAAAGGACTTCTTGCCCGTTGATATCGGAATTTGCGCTGATGTAAGGTTTTTTCTTGATAATCTCCAATGGGATTTCATCAAACTTCCTGATTTTGCGCCGTTTTTTCCGGTAGAAATAATCATGGTTGTAAAACGAAATCTTATTTTGGGTATAATTGATTTCCGTCACAAAATCAATGAGCAAATCATAACCGATGATGCCGTAAATAGGTATGCCGAAACGGCTGCTGAGGTTGAATTCTTCTTCAAACAACAAAACGATGTCGGTTGCTTCGGATTCGGCATCGCCTAATCGCACCTGATTGCTTTTCGATAAATAAGCTTCCAGTTTTCGCGTATTTTGTCCCAAACCGGAAATGACTATCGGTTTGCCTTTTTTCAACTGAAAATGATTAATCGCCTCGGTATTGGTGATGATGGTATGTGGAGAACCGGTATCGATGACGAAATTCAATGGCACCGAACCATTGATGGAAACGGGAACCACGACCAAGTTACCCACTTGCTGACAGTTCAGCGTGAATTTTTCTTTTCCCTCGGCCATTTGGAATCTTTGCCCATTCAAACCGATTGGGAATTGACAAACAAATAAAACGAGGCACCAATAAAATCCTTTCATCCATACTAAATTACAAAAATTTTGAAAATAGCAGCAGAACAATTTTTGAACAAAAAAGATTTAGAAAATCTAAGATGCTTCCAGTGATTTCCCATCTTGGTAATTCAAATGAAATCCGCAAATAATTAGGCTATTTCGGTATAATTTGTATTTTTATCCTAAATACCCGGAAATGCAGCGAAAAATTAGTTTTAGAATTGTCTTGTGTCTTTTTCCTTTTGTTTTATTTGCGCAGGAAAAATCAGGTTACCAAACCACTCAAGGTCATACCGGCGATTCGCCCTTTGACCAAATTTATGATTTATTGCCAACGCCCAATGGATTCCGGACAGCAGCCGGTGCGCCGGGCCATGCCTATTACCAGCAGCAAGCAGATTATGTGATGGACTTGGTGCTGGATGAATCCAATAATATATTGCATGGAGAGGAGACCATCACTTATACCAACCATTCACCGGACGTTTTGGATTATTTATGGGTTCAGCTGGAACAAAACATCCGACGGCAAGATTCGCCTATGCACGGGATTTCCCAGCGGGCGGCACCGCAAAATCCGGTCGATGTCCATGAGTTTGCCAAGACTTTTATGTACGAAACTTTTGATGGCGGTTACCAAATACATTTTGTGAAAGATGGGAAAGGGAAGGATTTGCCGCATTTCATCAATGAGACCATGATGCGTGTAGTTCCGCCCAAGCCCATCGGCCCGAACGAAACTTTCGTATTCAAAATTAAATGGTCTTATTCCATACCTAATTTCTTTGAAGTAGGAGACCGCAATGGTTATGAACCGCATGAAAATGGAAACATTTATGCCATGGCGCAGTTTTATCCGCGGATGGCGGTTTACAATGATGTGGAAGGCTGGCAGAATATGCAGTACCGTTACCGTTCAGAATATACTTTGCCCTTCGGGAATTTCAAAGTAAACATCACCGTTCCGGCAGACCATATCATGAATGCAACGGGGATTTTGACCAATGTTCAGGAAATTTTGACCAAAGAGCAATACCAACGTTACCAAAAGGCAAAAACAAATTTTGAAAACCCAATAATGGTTGTAACCGAAGAAGAAACCGACCGGCGGATGGCGGAAGGAAGCAAAGGAAAAACCAAGGTTTGGACATTCGAAGCGGAGAATGTACGTGATTTTGCGTTTGCGACTTCACGGACGTATATGTGGGATGCGATGGCGGTTCAAGTCGGGGCATATACACCGATGGCAGAATCGGTTTACCCAAAGGAAGGCGGTGATTTGTGGAAAGAACTTTCGACCAAGGCTGTGGCGCATACCCTGAAATGGTATTCCCATTATACCTTTGACTATCCTTATCCCAAAGCGGTTTCGGCCAGTGTGCAACGACAAGGGATGGAATACCCGATGATTTCCTTTAACGGATACCGAGCCAACTCCGACGGAAGTTACGGCGATGAACAAAAGTATGGCCTGATTAGTTTGATAATTCATGAAGTCGGGCATAATTTCTTTCCCATGATTGTCAATTCGGATGAAAGGCAGTGGACTTGGATGGATGAAGGTTTGAATGTTTATTTACAGGTTTTGGCCGAACAGGAATGGGAAGCGGATTATCCTTCCCGACGCGGGAAAGCGGTTCAAGTTGTTCCTTATTTGCAGTCGAAACAGGAAGACATGATGCCGATTATGACGCAAGGCGATTTGCTGAAACAGTTCAGCAACGAGGGCTATTCTAAACCGGCGGCCGGCTTGCATATCCTGCGCAACACGATTGTCGGGAAGGAAAATTTTGATTATGCATTCAAAACCTATGCAAAGCGTTGGATGTTCAAGCACCCGCAACCGGCAGACTTTTTCCGGACTTTGGATGATGCTTCGGGAACCGATTTGGATTGGTTCATCAGGGGGTGGTTCTTCAGCACCGAAGTGGTGGACTTGGGCGTGCGCAATATTGTCCGCCTGTATCCGCAGGAAGTCGAGACCAAGGATGGGAAGCGGATTGGTTTCAGTAATCAACCGGTAACGGGAGACATCTACCGCTCGAATATCCTCAAGGAATACCTTTCTCAGACCAATGGTACGGAAATATATGGCACACCCCGGTATTTTTATGAAGTGGAATACGAGAAAATCGGTGGGATGTTGATGCCCTTGTTGGTGGAATTTACGTTTGAGGACGGTTCCACGAAAGAAGTTCGTTATCCGGTCGAGGTTTGGCGTTTTGCACCGGAGTCTTTGAAGAAATTCTATGGGTTCGAAAAGCCGCTCAAGTCCATAACCATTGATAAATACCAGGAAACGGCTGATGTGAACGAGTCCAATCATTTCTTGGAAGTAAAATCCTGATTTCGATAAAGAGATTTATCGGTTAATTCATTCGGATAAACCTTCATTCCTACATTTAATTCTACTATTTATTGAACCGTGTGCCGGTGCATCTTCGGAAGAGCTTTTATGACAAGTTGTCAGGGGTAGTTGGCAGGAGTTCAAGGGTAGTTGGTAGGAGTTCAAAGGTAGTTGGCAGGAATTCAAGGGTAGTTGGCAGGAATTAAAAGGTAGTTGGCAGGAGTTATTGGGTAGTTGGCTGGAAAAAGGATAAAGTTGGTAGCAAAAAGATTAAGGTAATGGTGGGCGGGTGAATGGATCAGATCCCACCAATTTTGTCCATTGAAAAGTTAATCAGGAAAAAGAAATGCCCGGGTTTTACCGGGCATTTTGATTGAATCAATCTGTGTATTCTTTGAATAAAACCCTGCGGTTTTCGATGTTTTTCCAAGTAGGGCAATTGGAGGCGGGGTTGCACTCGGGGTATTTGAGGTCGGTTTCGCCTTTTCCTACGGGGATTATTTGGGTTGCCGGAACGCCTTTGTTGACCAAATAACGGACGACTGCTTCGGCTCTTTGTTGGGACAAAGTTTGGTTGTCCTGTTCGCTGCCGGAGGCGTCTGTATGGGATTCTACGTAGAATCTATAATCCGGGTGTGACTGGAGCACATCGAAGATGGCGTTGAGTTTGGAATAGGAAATGGGGCGGATGACGGCTGATTTGTAGTCGAAATCGATTCCATGAATCAATTCGTTTAGGTTTTCGATGATGGTTTCAATCTCGGCTTTGATTACATCGAGCGGGCAACCGTTATTGGTTGGCGGGCCGGCGATGGTGGGGCATTCGTCGATGGAGTCGGGAACGCCGTCGCCGTCTGCGTCGAATGGGCATCCGGTACCATCCACCCGGATTCCGGCCGGGGTATCGGGGCATTTGTCTTGGAAGTCGCAAACGCCGTCTTCGTCTTGATCCGAACAGAGGATGTCTTCGGAATTGCTTTTTGAGGTGGCGGTTTTGGGGTCTGCCCATTGGAGGGATTTTTTGTGTCTGCCTATTTTGTAATGGATGCCGAGGGAAACGGTTACCAGATTGTCGTCACGGCCTTCTTCGGTATCGGCCAAGGTAAATTTGCCGGGAACGGGTGCGCCGGAGGCGTCGAACTCTTCGTCACCGCTCATCACGTACATTCCCCTCAATTCTAAATCGAATTTTGGGTTGAGTTTGTATTTAAGCCCTAATCCAATTTGGCTAAATACAGACCTTTCGTCAAAGCCCACTTTGTCGATGACCGACCAGTTGGGATAAGGACCGCCAACGGAGCGGCGGGTGGTTTCATAGGTGATGAGCCCAAGACCGCCATAGAAATGGGCGGCCCATCTCAAATCGGTGCGGTTGTCCATGCGTCGGAGCAATTGGCTCAAGTTGATGTGGCCTAAAATCGTACCCCCGGTATAGCTGGTTTTGCCTTCCCAACGTCCGGTATAGTCTATGTGGGGGCCTTCGGCGTATTGGAAGGTTTTCCCGGTTTGAATCAACAAGGACATGCCGAATGCGTGGGTAATTTCTTTGGTCAATTGGAGCTGGAAATCGTAACCGGGTGTGAAGTGGCCTTTGTTGGTACTGACCAAGTCGGAATTTTGGAGGGCGTTGCCGCCGATGAAAAGGGCGACATGCCAGTCGTTGAATTGCTTGTCTTCGCTAGTGAACCGCTTTTTTTCGCCCGGAGGGGTCTGTGCGGATAAATGGACACATAGGAACAGCAATGATAAGACACCGATAAAAGGTAGTTTCTTTACCATAGATTTATTTTTTGGTGGTTGGTGGTTTACAAACGTTTATGTATATAAAGTTTGCCTGACAAATGTATAAAAATAATCGGTTCCTTAATATAAGAGTAGTTTTTTTACAAATGTCCGGGTATGGATTTGCGGATGGGGCAGGGACAAATCCTGTGATTCGAAGATTAAATCCCTGAAACCAAGTAGGTCGATGTCGATGATCCGGTCTTCATATATTTCTTTTTGGAGATAAACCCTGCCCATTTCCGATTCGATGGATTTCACGGATTTCAACAAACCAATGGGTGAAAGCGGGGTAGAAATCCAAAATATTTGGTTGAGGAAACCATGTTCCGAAACGAAACCTTCGGGTTCGGTCTCCAAAATGATGGATGAGCGGATGATAGTGCCAATCCTTTTCTCAATAAGGGTTTTTGCATCCGATAAATTCTTTTCTTTGTTGCCTAAATTGGTTCCGAGTAACAAAACAGCATGGTTGTGCGACATATCTGCAAAGTAATAAAATAATATAACCTAAAATAATGAAAAAATTCTTTGGAAATGTATTGACCGTCATCGTCGGGAATTTCCTGACATTTACCTTGATTGCCTTGGTGATTGGCGGCCTGATTTTGGTTTCTTCCATTCCTTCCCTTTTCGAGAGCAAAGGCCCGAAAGACGGTTCGGTGCTGGAACTCACGCTGAATTCACCCATCAAAGAAAGCAGTATGGACGATGAAGTCACGCTTTTTCCGTCTTCGGAACCATCGGTGTATTTCAGGGATATCCTGTTGGCCATCGAATCTGCCAAGGAGGACGATAAGATAAAAGGCATCAGCTTGAAGATTGGTAATTTCAACGGTGGCTCTACGCAATTGGCGGACATCCGTTCGGCTTTGGAAGACTTTAAATCGGACGGTAAATTTATCTATGCTTATTCGCATAATTCTTCGCAAGGAGGTTATATCCTCAACTCCGTGGCGGATTCGGTATTTCAAAACCCGCTCGGAATGGTGCTTGCCCAAGGATTGAGTGCGGAAGTAATGTTCTTCAAGAACTTTGGCGATAAATTCGGGATTGATTTCCAAGTCATTCGCCACGGGGAATACAAATCGGCGGTGGAGCCCTATCTGCGCGAAGACCTTTCTCCCGAGAACCGGGAACAATTAGACCTGATATTGAACGATATCTGGTCGCATATGTCCCAAAAAGTAATGGCGTCCCGGAATTTAACCGCGGAACAATGGCAAACGGCTGTGGACAGTTTGTATAGTTTCAACCCGCGCAAAGCACTCCAATTCAAATTGGTCGATAAGCTGGTGCAGGAAACGGAATACGACCAAGCCCTTGCGGACAGGTTGGGTCTGGAAGTGAAAGAAGACGAAAGCTTGCAGGAAGTACTGGACAAGCACAGCATCTCATTGGATGCCTATGCTGCAACCCTGAAACCGGAAACCGGCAAAGACCATGTAGCTGTTTTGTATGCTTCGGGAGCCATTATGCCCGGCGAAAGTTTCACCGGAATCCAGTCTGAAACCTATAAAAAGACCATCCGGGATTTGAAAGAAGACGACCATGTAAAAGCGGTAGTGTTGCGCGTGAATTCCCCGGGCGGAAGTGCGGATGCTTCAGAGGAAATTTTGTTTGAATTAAAAGAACTGCGTAAAGTGAAACCCGTGATTGTTTCCTTCGGTGACGTGGCTGCATCGGGCGGATACTACATCGCGATGGAAGCGGATTCCATTTTTGCACATCCAGCGACGATTACCGGTTCTATCGGTGTCTTGGGGATGATGCCCAGTGTGAAAAAATTGGTGAATGATTTGGGGATAACCACGGATTATGTCAATACCAATGAAAATTCAGATTTCCTGAAAACACCCTTCAAACCGCTTTCACCCAGCGGACTCCAGGCGATGACCGAAATGACGGAAAACGTCTATACGGTATTTGTTCAACACGTGATGCAGGCCAGAAATATGAGTTTTGAAGAAGTGGACGCCATCGGCGGTGGCAGGGTTTGGTCAGGTGTCCAAGCCAAGAAACTTGGGTTGGTGGATGCTTTCGGCAGCCTGAACGATGCCATTGCAGTTGCTGCCCAAAAAGCGGGATTAGACAAATATGCCGTGATTGATTACCCGTTCCGCAAAGGCGGCTTTGAGGAATTCATGGAACAATTCCAAGGCGTCAAAACAGAGGCTTATGTCAAGGAACAATTAGGCAACGATTATTATAATTTGTATATGGAATTGAAAGCCATGCGTGAATTCAACGGTATCCAGACCCGTTTGCCGTTTGACATTAAAATCAGATAGGATATTCTCTAATCTCTCCTTAAAGAGGGGGAATTAGGAAGGTTCAATATATAATCCATTCGGAGAATCCTATAAAAAATCCCTGTTACCGGAAAGTAACAGGGATTTTTGATATTGTAGGTGAAGGGTTTTACATTTCTCCGCCTTCCATGTCTTCGCCCATGTTCATTTGGCGTTCCTGTCTTCTTTGGTCGCGTTTGGACTGGTTGAATCGGTAGGTGAAATTCAAGTTGAAACTTCTCACGCCCCATCTGTTTTCACCATGGACACGGAAGTTTTCTCCGAATGAATCGTATTCCCAACCCCGGGAATCCAGTAAATCACGCACATTGAAGGTAATGGTCGCATTGTCGTTGAACAGGTCTTTGCTCAAGGACAAATCCATGCTGTACATGCCTTTGCGTTCCATCTGCGCGGTTTTTTGTCCGCCCCTGTAATTGCCGGATAATTGTAGGCTGAATTTCGCAGGCAGGGTAAAGGTGCTGCTCAAACGCCCGAACCAGCTTACACCGTCGCCATCGAAAAGAGTGGTACGGGTAATGGTTTCACCCGTTTCAGCGATGGTACGGGTTTCAGTTAATTCGCCTTCGGTTTTGTATCCGAAAACGTTGACGTTCCCCATCAGGTTCCACCATTTCCAAGGCCGGTAGGTAAAGGTCAGGTCGCCACCGTACCGTTGTTCGGTTCCTACGTTAACGGGTTTGGTAATCAAAGCACCGTTGTCCGCAATAGATTGGTAACGTTGGATATTGTCTTGGGTATGTGAAAAATAAACGTTTGGCGTGACCATCAGTTTCCCGATTTTGGTGATGTAAGACAATTCAAATGCATCGGTATATTGCGGGTCTAAATCAGGGTTTCCGGTAAAGATATTCCGGTTGTCCGAATAGGAAGTGAATGGAATCAAATCCCATCCTCTCGGCCTTCGTACCCGTCGGCTATAGCTCAATTGAACTTGGTCTTCGCTTTCAAATTCATAATTCAAAAATAGACTGGGGAATAAATCAGTGTAGTTTTTCCGGGTAATGCTGTTGTTCAAAATCGAATTGACTTTGATTTCGGAACGTTCGGCTCTCAGTCCCGCGAAGAACGAAAATTTTCCGAAAGCGGTTCCATACTGTGCATAAGCGGCATAAACGTTTTGTGAATAATCGGTTTTATTGGCGAAATCGGTATGGGGAACCCAACCTTGTCCGGTGAGGCTGTCCACTTTGAAATCGGTCAATGTTCCATCCATTTCACCCCTGGCACCCAATTCCAACCTGCTTTTTTCTCCAAAAGGATAGACATAGTCAGCCGCAATCAACACCCGTCTTTGTCTTTCAAAGCTATAAGACCTTTCGGTAGCATTCACGTTGTCGCCTAATTCCCGGAGGTCGGCGGTTTCGGTTTCTTTGCTGTGCGAAACCCGCGCATCTACGGTAAACTCATGGCCGGGTTGGACGAATTCATGTTTGAAATTGAAATTCAATTCGGTGCTGTAATCATCTTCTTCTTCGGATTCCGTACGGGTAGAATTGAAAACAGGATTGTAGTTTTCATCAAAATTATTGTAAAATATATTGGAATTGTTTTCGTTTTTGCCGTTACGGTAAGATCCAGAGATGGTAAAAGTATTGCGGTCATCCAGATAGTATTCCGTTCCCAAAAGGAGGTTGTATCCGTTATTGATTCGGGTTGATTCCCCATCCATCCACTCATACCGTGGCGTTCCGGCCGCATCGAAACGGGTGGTTTGCGAACTGCGTTCACCGTCTCTTTCTTGGTAGCGGTAGCCCAATGTGGTGAAGAGGTTCCAACTTCCGGTTCGGTAGTTCAGGTTGGCAGAGGCACCTGCAGTAGCAGGAATCCCGCCGAACACACTCACTGAACCGTTCAGCCCTTGTAATTTTCCTTTTTTGAGGATGATGTTGATGATGCCGGCAGTCCCTTCCGCTTCATAGCGGGCAGAGGGATTGGTGACTACTTCAATCCGCTGGACTGCATCAGCCGGTAAATTTTGTAGAGCCTGCGCCGGATCGGAAATCCCGACCATGCTCGATGGTTTGCCGTCAATCAGGATTCTTACGTTTTCATTTCCCCTCAAACTGACATTTCCTTCACCATCCACCTGTACAGAAGGCACATTTTGCAAAGCGTCCGACATGGAACTGCCTTTGGCCAGCGGGTCTTGGGAAAGGTCATATACTTTTTTGTCGAGTTCCAAGCGGTAAGTAGGTGTAGTGCCGACAATGTTGGCTCCTTCGAGGGCGACAATGGAATTATCGCCTAATTTAATGGTTCCGATGTTTTGGTTCTGGGTGATGGAAATCGGTTGCTCATAGGTGCTTCCGATGAAAGATTCCAAGTAAAGAATGTAATCACCGGGCTTTAATTCGACTGAAAACTTTCCGGTTTCATCGGTGATGCCACCGTACAATTCGGCCATGGATGCAGTATCTTGGATGGATACGGTCACGTATTCCAAAGGATTGTCGGTGTTGTCGGTTACTTTTCCGGTAAGGGTGATGTTTTGAGCTGCGGCAAGAGAAAACAGCGAGGTGATCAATACGGTCAAATAGGATTTTGTAAACATTTGGGATTCGTTTTTTATTCAATAAAAATGCCTTACATACATAAGGCATTTTCAATCGATTGGTAATTAGTCGTTTGTTTTTTTAACGTTGCGGCTTCAATTCAGCTTTCTGTTTCTTTTCAGCTGTTTTTCTTTCTTTGTAAGCCTGTTTTTTTACTTTTTGTTCAGGTGTAAGAACCGCATCAATAGCAGCTTTCTTCTCATCGTTTAATTTTTTGAAATCAGCAGCTGTTCCGGTGGAGCGGATTGCTTCTGCTTTACCTTGGAATTCCGCTTCGATTTTTTTGATTTCTGATTTTTGTGTTTCAGTAAGGTTTAACTCTTTGCTCAATTCGTCAAAATTGTTTTTCTTTTCAACTTTCGTCATTTCTTTTGACTTTCCTTTCTCTTGGGCGTTGGTAACACCAACGAAGGTAAATACTACCAGTAATAAGAATAATTTTTTCATTGTAATTGAATTTTTAAATTGTTTACATTTCCGATTAGCCAATATTAAGCCATAACAGGAAACGAAATTAATAATTTTTTGTTAAACTTAATAAGCCTTGGCGTATAAAACTTTAAACTTAGCAGGATTCCCGGAATAGAAATCAGTTCCTCCTTCACAATCCGAAGCATTTTCAAGCGGGATACAACGGATGGTTGCTTTGGTTTCGTTCTTAATTTTTTCCTCGGTTTCAGCGGTGCCATCCCAATAGGCGGAAATAAAACCGCCTTTGTTTTCCAGAATTTCTTTGAATTCATCATAGGATTGGATTTCAGTGGTGTGTTCTTCCCGGAATTTAAATGCCTTTTCAAAAATGTTTTTTTGGATTTCATCCAATTTATTTTGAATGGTATGTGTAAGCCCATCCAGTTTTTCGTAAGATTTTTCCAAAGTATCGCGCCTCGCCATTTCTACTTGGCCTTGTTCCAAATCCCTTGGCCCGATGGCAATCCGGAGTGGTACGCCTTTTAGTTCATATTCGTTGAACTTCCAACCCGGTTTTACGGAATCGTCGTCATCGAATTTCACCGAAATGCCTTTGCCTTTTAACTCCAAAATCAATTTATCGGCCACTTCACGAATCGCATTTCGCTGCTCATCGTTCCGGTAAATAGGAACAATGACCACCTGAATGGGTGCTAATTTTGGCGGCAATACCAAGCCGTTGTCATCGGAATGGGTCATAATCAGCGCACCGATCAATCGGGTAGATACGCCCCATGAAGTTGCCCAGACATATTCCAATCCTCCTTCTTTGGTAGCGAATTTCACATCAAATGCTTCGGCGAAATTCTGGCCTAAGAAGTGTGAAGTTCCGGCCTGTAAGGCTTTTCCATCCTGCATCAGTGCTTCAATGCAATAGGTTTCTTCAGCGCCTGCTAATCTTTCACCGGGAGTTTTCAAACCTCTCACAACAGGAAGGGCCATGT
>JAEZDQ010000213.1 GCA_023433225.1 Bacteroidota bacterium
ATTCTGTGCGGCGGCTTTTTTGTACCATTCGGCGGCTTTTTTCCAGTTAAAATCCACGCCGCCATATCCTTCATCATAATTATACCCAACCATAAATTGAGCATGTGGACTTCCTAAATTCGCGGCCTTCTGATAATATTGGTGAGCAGCCGTGGTGTTTTTCGCAGTTCCACGACCGTTTTGATACATGTTGGCGAGGTATGTATAAAAATCTTTATCTTTTTTATTTTCATTTTTTTTAAACCAATCAAATACTTTTTGGGAATTAAATGAACTCATATTTCGAATTGCAACCTCGTTTCCTTTGTTGGCAGCTTTGATGTACCAATCTATTGCTTTGTTTTCATCTTTAGTTACGCCACGGCCATAGTGATAAATAAATCCCATTCCTTGAAACGAAGCAACATCGCCTTTTGCCGCACCTTTTTCATACCAATATTTTGCTTTTGCATAATTTTGAGCCACTCCGTCTCCCTGATAATACATATTTCCAATGTTGTACATCGCTCTGGGATGTCCTTTTTCGGCAGCTTGTGTATAGAGTTCTGCTGCTTTGTTCAGGTCTTTTTTTACTCCCCATCCATAGTCATACAATCTACCTAAAGAAAAAATGTTTTCCGGGTGTGATTCACTTTTGTAATTGAGGAAAACAATCGCCTGCCGGGCGAAATTATTGGGAATTTCCAATTGATTAATCAAAGCTTCGTAAAGGCATTTGGTATAGAGATTCCGGTTTTTGTCCGATAAACTTTCCGGAGTGATTTTTTCTTTTTCAATCGCAGTCGAAAAGTATTTCATGTTGCTGATGAATCCGCTTTGATTTTTATTCTTGGCTGCTTTGAGTGCATTTGTAAGGAATTCGGTGTAATTGGCTTCGTTTCCGGTTGAACTGATTTCATCAATATTTTCATCTTCTACATCAGTAACTTCATTATCCGTAATTTCCTCAGTATTTTCAGCAAGGCTTTCTGTTTCGGCATTATGATTAATTTCATTATCAGCAATTTCTGATTTTTTATTACAGGAAACGATGAAAATTAAAATGAACAATATAAATAGTGTTTTCATATAAGTTGTTTTATGAATTGTTTATAAAAGACTTTTCTATTTTTAAAAACAAGAAGAAATCCTTTCCCCTCGTTTATTGATGCAGAAATCCTTTCCTCCCATTTCGACATCAGCTTTCCCGTCAATAAAATCGTATGCTTCATCATACACCATATCGATGACGAGATTACCGGATTTGTCCACGTAGCCCCATTTCCCGTTTAACTTAACTGCGGCTAATCCATCTGAAAAGCTCAGTGCCTGCTCATATATCAGCGGAACGACTGCTTGGTTTTTCGTATCCACAAACCCATATTTTCCGTTCTTCATAACCATAACAAGGCCTTCTTTAAAGTTTTGTATACTCTGGTATTCCTGCGGTATAATCCATTTGCCGTCTGGGTTTATGTATCCGGTCTTATTGGCCACCACGCCGCCATTGTTCCAAACGTATGTAATCCTTGCCAACCCGTTGTGATAAGAAGGGACGTAATGCAATTCAATGGGATACACTTCGACCATTTTGTCAGGGTTTTGGTAGTTGACGATGCCATAATTTGTTTTGCCGGAAACCTTTTTATAAACGATCCATAAATTATTGTATGGCGCATTCGTTTCTCCGTCCATAACCTGCATTCCTGTTTCGGGGTGCATATATATACGGAATTTTTCCTGTCCCGTGGCTTTTTCCAGCGCACAATATTCTTCTCCCAATTGGGCAAACCACAGTGAATTTGTTTGTTTCAGAAACTGGTCGTGAACCGGTTGAAGGATTACTTTACCCTCTGCATTTTTTACACCCCATTTACCATTCTCTCCCTGAAAGGGTTGGTTTTGTGATTTCACGACGGATGTGAATAGTAAAAAAACAAAGGTTATTTTGAATAAATATTTCATTTTGAAAGGTTTAATTTTTTATTAATTGTCTAACATAATTTCATAAAAAGACAGGAAATTGACATGAAAATCAGCCATATCTGAATATTGGTTTTCCGCAAACGGGAAACTGATTTCTTCATCTGAATTAGTTTTGAGGATTAACTCGTTTTGCTTTCTGATTTCTACATGGAAATTTCCCCAAGGTATGGCTTCGTGATTTTTGAACTCTGCTCCTTTAAAAGTAAAGCATAACGGTGGATTTCCCGGGAAAGCCCTACTGAGCAGTTGATTGGCCTTAATTAAAAATTCTTTTTTCTTCCAGTCGGTTTCAGTGATGATTATCTCTATGGAAGGTGAAGCTGTCCATTTTACATGAAAATTTACCGGAATTTCCCAGGCTCGGCTAAGGTAATCCAGAAACTTTTCTCTTTCTGTCTCCTCTAAACTGTCCAAATTATTTACATTAAAAGTGTCGGGGAAATTCTTGTTTTCAATGCTGCAAAAATTACGGTAACTCGTCAGTACCAATCCATCTTTGGCAATGTATCTGGCGGGGGTTTCTTCTATGGAGAATTGATATTCATTGAATATTTCACCTGTCTTATCAAAGTTTACATTGGCAAAATGTTGGTAAAGTTCCTCTTTGGAATGAAATACTAAGTAGGAATCTTCCAAAAATTCATCCGGTGCCAGATACACTGTATCCGATGAACTTTCTGCAAACACAAAATCCCTTTTCCAGTCAGGCTTTTGTGCCTGTAAAAAAATTACACTAAAAAAATAAAAAATGAGGGCTTGTCTTATCATTCAAGTTTAATTCATTCAAAATTAACGCTCACCTTATTTTGAGGCAATACCCGAAAACCGGTATTTTTTTCATAAAAATCCATTTTTCAGGCATTCCACAACCACCTCTGTCGTGTTTTTGGCGTTTGATTTATTCAGTATGTTTTTTCGGGGGGTTTCTTCGGTATTTGTTGCCAAATAAAGTTTTTCGGCAATTTCCTCGGTAGTCATTCCCCATGCGAGATGCTTGATGATTTCAAGTTCACGTTTTGTATAAATATGAGTCAATTGGGTTTGCAGATCAAATGGCGTATAATCATCCAAAACCTTCTCATCGAAAACATCAATTTCCAAGAAACCGGGCTCACCATCGAGTCCTATCAATGACAATTTATGGTTATTGACACGGGTGATGTGGCTTATATCGGTATGTGAACCGAAGACCTTCAGCAGCGCACCTTCTATGGTTGTTTGCATGGTGATGGTCTGCAACAAAAAAAGCCGATACCCTTTGTCCGGCGTTTTTTCCCGAAGGCAATAGCTGATTTTATACTTCACCATCTTTTCGGGTGGAATACAGTTTTTCAGAAAATGAGCAACCACATCTTCGCATTTCATCAAAAAATGCATATCGTCCGGATGAACCCGTTCGATCAATGCTTGAAATGAAAAATCAGATGGTTTGATTCCGATTAGCTTTTCTACCGTTGGGCTAACCATATCAAAGGTAAGTGTCGGAGAATCGAGTATGTAGTAATAGTACTCGCCCGGACAAAAAAGGTTTGCAAAATACCTGCTTAAATCAAATTCAGGATTTCCTTCCGGCTTTTTACCCAGGTAATTTTTATGCGATTGCCAGATTTCATAAACAATTTCCTCATTGTTTTTCATTGTATTTAGTTCTAATAAAAAAGCTATTCCATCATAAATTTACCATAAGACACACAACATTAAGGCTTTAATTTCAAAGCAAAATACAAAAAAAATAATTTACTCCCATTACTTTGTATTATTACTTTGTACGATCTTGCTTAAAAACCTAAATTTGCACCCTATTCAGCATCACAATGGAAGAAGAAAAAAAACCGCTCAATTTTATTGAACAAATAATTGAAGACGATTTAAATAACGGATATTCAAAGGAAAATTTACGTTTCCGCTTTCCACCCGAACCCAATGGGTATTTGCACATCGGCCACGCCAAAGCGATTTGCATCAATTTTGGTTTGGGCGAAAAATACGGCGCACCCGTCAATCTGCGTTTCGATGATACCAATCCCGCCAAAGAGGAACAGGAATTTGTGGATTCCATCCGCGAAGATGTAAAATGGCTTGGATTTCAATGGGACGAAGAAAGATTTGCTTCGGATTATTTCGAAACCCTTTACAATTGGGCTATTCAAATGATCAAAGACGGAAAAGCTTATGTGGACGATCAACCATCTGAAGTGATCAATGAACAGCGGAAAACACCTTTCGAACCCGGAATTGAATCGCCTTGCAGACAACGTTCTGTCGAAGAAAATTTGGAATTGTTCGAAAAAATGAAAAACGGTGAGTTCCCGGAAGGTTCCCATGTTTTACGTGCAAAAGTCGATATGGCTTCGCCCAATATGAATATGCGCGACCCGGTGATGTACCGTGTTTTGCACAAAGAACACCACCGAACGGGCGACAAATGGAAAATCTATCCGATGTACGACTGGGCACACGGCGAATCGGATTATGTCGAAGGAATTTCTCATTCGCTTTGTTCCCTCGAATTTGAAAACCACCGCCCTTTGTACGAATGGTATTTGGAGCAGGTGGAGATTCCCGAACATCCTTTTAAACCCAAACAAAGAGAGTTTGCACGTGGAAACGTCAGCTATATGATTACTTCCAAACGCAAACTGAAATCTTTGGTAGACGAAGGTGTGGTCACAGGTTGGGACGATCCCAGAATGCCTACCATTTCAGGACATAGACGTCGTGGTTATACACCGGAAGCCATTCGTATGTTTTGGGACAAAGCGGGTGTCGCAAAACGCGATAATTTGATTGATGTTTCTTTGTTGGAATTTGCCATCCGCGACCATCTGAACAAAATTGCTCCACGTGTTTTTGCAGTGATTGACCCCGTAAAATTGGTGATTGAAAATTATCCGGAAGGAAAAATAGAAACCTTAACGGTTGAAAACAATCCGGAAGATGAGTCAGCAGGCGAAAGAGAAGTTCCATTTACCAGAGAATTGTACATAGAACGCGAAGATTTCATGGAAGAAGCACCCAAAAAATTCTTCCGTTTGTCCATCGGAAATGAAGTTAGACTGAAAGGGGCATACATCGTAAAAGCAACGCGAGTTGAAAAAGATTCGGAAGGAAATATCACCACGATTTTCGCGGAATACGATCTAGACTCCAAATCAGGTTCGGGTTCAGAAGCAAGTATGCGAAAAGTAAAAGGAACGCTTCACTGGGTTTCGGCTACGGAAAACATTCCCATCGAAGTACGATTGTACGACCGATTGTTTACAGTAGAATCTCCGGACGAAGCAGGTGATGGTGACTTTTTAAAGTTCATCAATCCCGATTCCATGAAGGTTGTTCAGGGATTTGCGGAACCTTCGCTGAAGAAGGCCAAACCGGAAGATAAATTCCAATTTCAACGAATCGGATATTTTGCGATGGATCAAGATTCCACCGATGAAAAATGGGTTTTCAACCGAACGGTAGGATTGCGCGATACCTGGGCGAAAGAACAAAAAAAATAAGGATTAGGAGTTTTATAAAAAACAAAAATCCCGAATTATAGAATCCGGGATTTTTTTATGTCAATATTTAATTAATCCAACGAAGCCAAAACGGTTTCCAGTTGAGGAACCGTACCGGGTGCAACTTGAAGGGTAAAGACATCGTCTCCGGCCACAGTTACGGACTGGGAAGCAAAATACAAACTTCCTTCAACCAATGAAATGGCAATGATGGTTCCGGTCGTTCCGGTGGGAATGCTACCGGTGTACGTGTTCAATGCGTCTCCTGAAAGATTGGTCAGAGCCGCTACCGTCGTAAATTCACCCCAAGCAAAGAAAACTTCCGTGTCGGAATAATCTTCCACATTCGGGACTTTTACGCTGAATTGCGTGGATTCACCCGGAATTAGGTCAACTATTGCCGCGCTGTGATTCCAGCCGTTTAGGATATCGTACATTGTATATTCGCCATTGTCCCCGGCACCTGCATCGTAACTCACTTCGCCATCCGCATTTAACCCCCAAGACAAAACAGAGCCGCTTGGCGTGGTTTGGGTTTCATCCGTGAAATATACCATCTCGTCCTCATAGCTGTCAGCATCTGTTTGGCGCGGTAAAATCGCCTGAACCCCGTTCAGGTTTTGAAGGTTACCGTTGGCGTCGGTTACCCTCAACCAGAACATTCCTCCAGAAACCAAAGGGTTATCGTTTTCAAAACTTTGTATGTTTTGGGCAATCATTTCACCTCTTCTGAAAATTTCAATCAATTCCACATCATAAGGCGGAACGGAAGAACCGCCGCTGCCACCGCTGCCGATTGAGTTCAACGGAAAAACAAGGCGGATACCCTGCGGGCCTTCAAGTATGGTGTCGGCTTCGGAAGTCAAGACCTGGAACCGGACGGTATCGGATGAAATGCTGTCGTGCAATTCGTCAAGGGTTGCAAAATCCAAATCGAAAATCGGCGTAAACAAGCCTTCATCATTGGTACACTGGTAAAATGCAAAGGTTGAAACAAATAAAGCAACTACTAATGTTAGTGGTTTGAAATTTTTCATTTTAAATAAATTTTTCTCTTAATTGACGTATAATTTTAATATGGTTGCGTATCCGCGTTAACTTCCTTGTGCCTGAAACAATCGACTATATGGTCGTTCACCAAACCCGTGGCTTGTAAATGGGCGTAAACCACTGTGCTTCCAACAAATTTGAAACCCCTCTTTTTCAAATCTTTGCTCAAACGATCCGATAATTCAGTCGTTGCAGGAACATCCTTTAAACTTTTTCTTTTTTCGTTTACGGGTTTCTGGTTTACAAAACCCCAAATATAATCCGAAAAAGAACCGAATTCTTCCTGAATTTTCATGAATGACTGTGCGTTGGAAACAGTTGCCCGGACTTTTAACTGATTTCGGATGATTCCTTCGTCTTGTAATAACGACTGAATCTTCGCTTCATTGTATTTGGCGATTTTTTTGTAATTGAAATTGTCAAAAGCCTTCCTGAAGTTTTCCCGTTTTCTGAGGATGGTTATCCAACTCAATCCGGCCTGAAAAGTCTCTAAAATAAGGAATTCAAATTGCTTGGCATCGTCTTTTACGGGTACGCCCCATTCTTCATCATGGTACTTGATGTAAAGTTCGTCTTTGCCCACCCAGCCGCAACGTGATTTTTCCATTGGATTCAAATGTGGGTAAATGTATAGAATTTTTCCAATAAAAAAACCGTGCTTCTAAAAACACGGTTCCCATCAAAAAATTGACTGTTATTTTTAATAATTATAGAATTCTCTTCCGGAAAAATGGAAATTGCTTTCTATGATTGCGTTGTCATCACTGTCGGAACCGTGGATGGCATTGGCTTCGATGGATTCAGCATATTTGTTACGGATAGTCCCTTCGGCAGCATCTTGGGGATTGGTGGCACCGATTAAATTACGGAATTCTTCAATGGCGTTTTCTTTTTCCAATACAGCCGCAACGATGGGCCCGGAAATCATAAAGTCAACCAAGTCTCCGAAGAAGGGTCGTTCTTTGTGAACCGCATAGAAAAGTTCGGCATCTCTTCTGGAAAGTTGCGTCAATTTCATGGCTTTGATTTTGAATCCCGCATGGGCGATATCTGCCAAAATATTTCCGATGTGTCCGTTTTTTACGGCATCGGGTTTAATCATGGTAAGGGTAATTTTTCCTGACATTTTCTTTTTTAATTTGAGGGCCAAAAATAGTCAGAATTTACCGAATGTAAAAAGCCTGAAAGTGAAAAGATTGTTAATCCCGATAAATTAATGGTGCAAAAATGGATTCGTTGAAATCGGTTTCTTTTTCGTAACGTGAAACTTGCTCGCTTTTGTGTTGGTTTACTTTTAATACTTCAACGAAAACTGGGCGGGAAGTTTCCGGATTGAAAAGGTTATGGATGTAAATTTCATAAAACTCATTGCCGAGGTAACCATCCGTTACAAGGGTTTTTGTGGACTGTCGCGCATCGGCCATCAAAGATTTGTAAGGTTCGGAACGCTCCACTTCACCCAAGTTGATAAATTTACCCAAATAGGTCGTTTCCCCATTTTTGACTTCATAGGCTTTGATGTTCCGGTCTTTAAAGAGCCGGATTTCATAGCGCAAATCATCCTCAATCAAGGTAAATAAAACAACCTCATCAACCGGGAAAACGGCATCGGATTCTTGTGCCTGACTTGGATTCAAGAATCCTATAAAAATTAAAAGCGGGAATAAATGTTTCATGGTTAGGGAAAAAACGGTTCAAATGTAAGCTAAAATATGATTTATCTCACACAAATTTCATTCCACAAATATTTGAATTAGCGCAGGATGAGTTTCAAATAGAGGGAACTATATTCCAAACTGGCTTTCGGAAAGGATTCGAGCAATTCTTCCTCATTCCCGTTCACTTGATAGGCGTCTATAAAATCGGGCTTGGAAGTGGAATGGTACAATCGGTACCACACGCCATTTACCTGTTTTTCAGCTACGAGGAATTTATCTTTGGAAGATTGGTAAAGGGATTGATAAGGTTCTAAAACTAAAATTTCATGCAAAGATTTGAAGTTTCCGAGAAAGATTTCTGAATCCTTATTTATTTCATAAATTTTAAAGACAGCTTCCTGAGGATTTTGCCTCACCTCAAACTTTCGGTTTTCAGAAAGGAAAGTCGCAATCACATTTTCAGTCCATTCGAATTCACCTAACTTTGAATCTTGGAGAGCTATTCTTACCGGCAATTGAAAAACCAAATTTACCGGTGTCCCGTCTTCCAAGGTGGCCGGCTTGATTTTTTTGGTGGTTTCCGCAATGGAATTCATGGCTTTTACAACTTCTATTCCCAATTCTTGATTGCCGCCGGACATGGCTTTGACTTGGACGATTTCCCCATTCTTATCCACCACAAACTGAACTATTGCAACTGCTGAGGTGAGGCCTGTTTTATCCATTTTATCGAAAAAAGAACCTAACTTCTTTTCCAATAGAACATTTATTTCTTGGGAGAGGCAACTTTGTAAATCCTTTTTATTATTGATGTCAATCCGTTCACAACCGGGAAAAACAACCATTTTAGATACTTGTCGGGCGGTAAAGTTGCTCGTATCTTTAATATCAAGAGAAAATTTATCGAGTTTGGTTTCCTGAGCTTTTAAAAGAATCAGTCCAAATACTAAGTAAGTGATAGAGAGTAGATTTTTCATTTTGAAATTTATTCATTTTTTAGGTTTCGTTCATATACCACCGGCAACTGAAACACCAAATCGACGCTCTGTCCGTCTACCTGCGCCGGCCGGAATTCAATGGTTTCCTTGATTTCCTCAAAAATTTTTTCTACAAACCCTGTGAGATGAATGTTTCCCCCACTCATGGTTTTTACCTGACCCACCTTACCGTCCTTACCCAGAACAAACTGAAGTTTCATAACCGCTTTGTCCAACTGCAGGCTGTCGGCTACCTGATCGAACTCAATAAACCTATCATAAATCTTGTGTTTCAGTTCATCTGCCAGACATTTTTGAAGCTGGGTTTTGTTGCTTTCTTCTACTTTTTCACATTCTTTCAGCACCGCCATTTTATCGACCTGACGGGCTGTAAATTTGTCGGGAGCCGGCCTTATTGCAGGTGGCACCGGAACCGGGCTTCTCCATATTTTGTTTTCTTGCGAAAAGGAAAGCACCGGAAATATCCACACGATAAACAATAATAGTTTTTTCATTTTATTCATTCTTAATTTCACTCCAAATCCTTATTAAAAAAAGCACCCCGATTTTCTTTTTGTTCGATGCTTTGGGTGATAATCAGCCAGGCCACACTGACGAGGTTTCGCAATTCCGAAAGCTGCGGAGAAAGCATGTTCATCTTGTAAATTTCTTTTACTGAACGATAAATCTCTTCTTCTTTTTCTTTTGCCAGTTCCAAACGTGCATTGGTTCTCACGATTCCAACTAGGT
>JAEZDQ010000120.1 GCA_023433225.1 Bacteroidota bacterium
GTTCGAAGGGCACTATCATCCATTGGATTTCAAGTAGAGAAAAGGCCCGGGCCGCCCGGCAAACGTGAAATGCTAACCGCAATCAAATGAGTAAGCCATTCAATGTGAGGGTATATGGGCTATTGGTGCACAACCGAAAAATACTCATTATCCGCGAACCTTTTGCAGGAACGGTAATTGATAAATTTCCCGGTGGCGGACTCGAATACGGCGAAGGTTTAATCGATTGCCTGAAAAGGGAATTCAAAGAAGAATTGAACCTGAAAATTGAAATTGAAAGCCATTTTTATACCCAAGATTTCTTTTTGAAATCCCGATTCGACGAATCCGAACAAATCCTTATGATTTATTATAAAGTAAAAACGGAAAAGATAGCTGAATTGGAAATCTTGGACCCGGATATCCAAGCATTGATTTGGGTAAATCTAGACGAAATTTCTACAGATGATTTGACATTACCGACTGATAAACTGGTGGTGGAAATGCTTTTAGACCAGCAGGGAATTTGAATCAAAACAATTCCTTATCTTCAAAATACTGAATAACTGCCTGTTTCATTAACAAAGTTTGTTCATTGGCTTTGAGTTCGGGCAAGGGTTCCAAAAATTCGAACTGGGGCCAACCGTCTTTGTCCAAACCGTCAAAACGATAATAGCCGAAAGGTTCCAATACCCGGCAGACCGCAATGTGCAGCAGGTTGAGTTTGTCATCTTTTTTAAACCGTCTCTTGCCTTTGCCCAATTCCTGGACACCAATCAGAAATAATATCGTGTCCAAATCCGGCGTTTCCCCACCGGTAAAATTCGCTGCAAAAAACCGTTCTATCATTTGCCATTTTTCTTTCGTACTCAAAAGCGATTCTTCCATGGCGCAAAGTTACGCCAAGCGTTTTTAAAGTTTGAAGTTTCCTGCCCAAAGTTTTCTATTTTTGTACCATGAACTGGATTATTCTCATCATTGCCGGCTTGTTTGAAGTGGGATTTACGACTTGCCTCGGAAAAGCAAAAGAAACAACCGGAACCACCTCCTATTTTTGGTATGCCGGATTTGCAATTTGCCTAATTATCAGTATGTTTCTACTAATTAAAGCATCTCAAACTTTACCGCTGGGAACTGCTTATGCGGTTTGGACGGGAATCGGTGCGGTCGGAACGGTATTGGTCGGGATTTTCTTTTTCAGTGAACCGGCGCATTTTTGGCGTATATTTTTTATATTTACACTCATCGCTTCCATTGTAGGTTTGAAAGCGGTTTCCAACTAGATCATGGCCAAATTCATTGACAAAATCGTTTCAGAATTAATCCATTCTCAATCGGATTTATTGCACACCCGAATCATATTGCCCGGAAACCGCCCGAAGCTATTTTTCCGAAATGCTTTTCAACAACAGCTTCGAAACAGCGTTCTGCCGCAACTTCAAAGCATTGATGATTTCATTACCGAAATTTCAGGGTTGCAGCCTGTTTCTCAAATCCGGTTGTGGTTTACCGCTTACCATTCCTATTTGAAAATCACCGAGAACCCCGAAGAATTCGAGCATTTCATCAAATGGATTCCGACCTTGCTCCAAGATTTTGACGATATCAATTCCTCATTGGTTAACTCGCGGGAAATTTTTGATTATTTGGTTTCGGCGGAACGAATTAAAAAATGGGGACATGAAAATTTGGAAATCGGAAGCAACCAAATGATGTCCAAGCACCTTCATTTCTGGCGGATGGCTGCGGATTTATTCGACCAACTCAATTCGGATTTATTGGCCGACAATAAAGCTTACCGCGGATTGATTTACCGGAAAGCCGCCGAAAACTTAACGGATTTTATGCAACATTCGAATGAAGAATTTGTATTCGCCGGTTTGAATGCATTGTCCAATGCCGAAAGAAAAATTATTTTTGAACTGAACAAAAACGGGAAAGCCAAACTCTATTGGGATTCGGATGTTTATTATATGCAGGATGAAAACCAAGAGGCCGGCCATTTTCTTCGGGATTATCAAAAAGCACTTCCTGAATGGAATTGGGAAAACGATGAATTTTCCAAACCTAAAAAAATCCAAACCATCGGCATCGGAAAAAGGGTGGGGCAAGCCAAATATTTGCATCAAATCCTCATTGAAATCCCGGAAGAAAAAATTCCCGGAACGGCCATTGTTTTAGCAGACGAAACGCTGTTGCCGGCGGTGTTGGGTTCAATCCCCAACAAAATTGATAAGGTCAATATCACCATGGGTTTTCCCTTGGAAAAATCATCCATGGCCTATTTTTTTCGTTCCGTTTTTGAATTGCAAATGAACTGTGAAAAGCTGGGGAGCGGTAAACTGTTTTATTATAAAAATGTGCTGGATATCATCAGCAACACCCTATTCCAAGAAAATAATCGCACTTCGGAAAAGCTGAACCGCAAAATCAGAAAAGAAAACCGCATTTTCAATTCGCCGTCGTTTTTAAAAGAAGAATTAAACGACAGCCTGTATGCACCCTTATTTGAAATCCATCCGGAACCTGCGTCCTTTCTGAATCAATTGGTAGAATGGACGGAAGGCTTGATGCAAAACAAAAACCTCAGAATCAATGAACTTGATAAGGAATACCTGTATCGTTTCAGTTTGCTGATCCGCCAATTATCGGGGGAACTGGGCCAATTTCATTCGGTAGGAAACTTTAAAACTTTATATGTTCTCTATACCAAGTTATTACAAAATGAAAATATTGCTTTTGTCGGTGAACCTTTGGAAGGATTGCAATTGGTCGGCCTTTTGGAAACCCGATTGCTCGATTTTGAAAACCTGATTATGGTTTCGGTCAACGACGGCGTGATACCTCCCGGAAAAACCGAGAATTCTTTTATCCCTTATGACATCCGACGTGAAATGGGGATGAACACTTTTACAGAAAACGACGCGGTTTTCGCTTACCATTTTTATCGTTTGATGCAGCGTGCACAGCATCTTTATTTCTTATACAATACGGAGTCGGACGGATTGGACAGTGGCGAACGAAGCCGGTTTTTGGCACAGATTGAACTCGAATCCGGCCATGAAATCGAACGGAAAATCGCGCTGCCCGAATTTTCAGCGGAACCGTTGGATTTACTAAAAATCCAAAAATCCGAAAGCGTCCGGAATTTATTGGATCAATGGGCTGAAAACGGCATCTCGGCATCGTCTCTCGGGAGTTATTTGCGGAATCCAATTCAATTTTACCAACAACAAATCTTGGGCATCCGGGATTTTGAAGATGCAGAAGAAAATGTGGGTGCACGGATTTTGGGAAATATTGTCCATGATTCATTGGAAGAACTCTACAAACCTTTGTTGGGCAAAATATTGACCACAAACGATTTTATCCCGTTGTTGGGAAATTCGGAAAATGCACTCATGCATTCCTTTGAAAAGGAATATGGCAAAGGCGATTTCTTACGCGGCAAAAACCATTTGGTGTATAAAATCGCGCATACTTTCATTGAAAATGTCATCCATGCAGACCAAAAGACAGCCACAGAAAATGAATTGATCATCCATCAAATTGAGTTCAAAATGGATACGAAGTTTCGGTTGTCCAACGGAAAAGAAGTAAGGTTGAAGGGTGTCATCGACCGAATTGACGAATTGAACGGTGTCAAACGAATCATCGACTTCAAAACCGGAGGCGTGGACGAAAAGTCTTTGGAGATAAAATCGGAACAAATGGATAAAATATTTTCGGATGCGAAGTTTTCAAAAGCTTTGCAACTGATTTTTTACGCACACCTCTACTTCGGAAACCGAAATGATTTGAATGTGGCATTCGGGATTTATCCTTTGAAAAGCCCCAAAAAAGGAGTGATTCCATTGAAATTGGACAGTCAAAGCACCTTTGACAGCGAAGTTTTACCCTTGACCCATACTTATCTGGCTAATTTGATTGAAGATATTTTAAATCCGGAAATCCCATTTACCGAACCGAAATAGGATTCCATAAAAAAACCCGCATTGTAAATATAAATGCAGGTTTTAAAAATACTTAGAACGAATGGCTTAAGCCATTTCTTCCACTTTCAGGATTTCAATCCTCCGGTCTCCTTCCGCAAATGGCCACTCTACCACGTCACCCGCTTTGCGCCCTACGGTAGCGATACCAAAGTCGGAAAGAATTGAATATTTACCCTTTTTGACCTTGGCTTTGTCATCGGCAACGAATAGGAATTCTTGTTCCGAATTGCTGGTATGGTCGCGCAAAGTGACTTTGCGGTTGATGCTCACCACATCCTCCGGAAGTTCTCTCCGCAAAACCTGACTGGCGCCTTTGAGTTCTTCCAAAAGGCGTTTTTCCTGTTCTTGGGTTACTTTTTTTCTTCTTACGTGATCTTTGATCAAATCGTAAATCCCGGTTGTTAAAATTACATTTTCTGACATCTTATGGTTATTTTTAAATTAGTTTATACTGATTATCCCACAGTTAAAAAACCATGGAATGGAATTAAGTGTTTTTTACTGTAAGCCGAATGGGCTTTCAATCAAATATTAAATTTGGAAGGATCCCTGCCAATGCGTAGCGGCAGGGTTTAGGAAATAAACTCTTTGGAGTTTTTCAGGAATTTATCATCGTGCAAATAAGCCAATGACACCACCGACGAGGGTAAATATATTTTTTTGAGTGTGAAAAAATACTTGGTCATGTTTAACGTATTGCGTTTACAAATTTAAGTCAAATTATTGAATTTAACAAAGTTAGCGAAACTATTTTATACGATAAACATTATGGATTTCTCATTCTACTGCAATCCCTCATGGTTTAAGTCTGAGAGATTCCTTAATTTTGACGAAATTGAAGATTGAATGACATTTCATCCCCTGCAGGTTGCTTCCGTAAGAAATTTAACTGCTGACTCCGTTCAAGTTACATTTGATGTCCCTCCCCATTTGAGAAAAGAATTCCAATTCATTTCCGGGCAATACATCACCTTGGATATCAATGGTGTTCGCAGGGATTATTCGCTTTGTTCAAGCCCGTTGGACGTGGAGTGGAGCATTGGTGTCAAAGCGATGCGCGACGGAAATATTTCCCGGTACCTGACTACCGAATTGAAAATCGGGGATGTACTTCAGGTTTCTACACCCAACGGGAAGTTTGGGATTCCATCCAAGCCGAGCGAAAAACGGACTTTACTGGCTTTTGCGGCCGGAAGCGGGATTACTCCCATTTTGAGCATCATTAAATACACGCTTCAAACAGAAGAATGGGTGAACTTTTATTTGTTTTATTCCAATAAAAATCCGGAAAGCGTAATGTTCTTAGAAGAAATCAAAGCTTTGCAGGAACAATATCCCGAACAATTTCACCCACATTTGTTTTATACCCAGCACCGTTTGGAAGATTGGTTGTTTGAAGGAAGGCTTGATGCGCATAAATTTGAATTGATTCTCAATCAACTGGTGGACATCAATGAAGTCGATGAAGCAATGGTTTGCGGGCCCAATGAAATGATCAAGGAAATATCTCGTGAAATTTTTAATGCGGGAATTCCTAAAAACACATTCATTTTGAGCAATTCGTACCGGACGATAACCCTTTCGGAACTTTGGAAGAAACAGATTCGCCCGAGAACGTCGAGGTGACGGTAGAACTTGATGGCGAAGTGAAAACCATCGTTTGGAACCGTGAAAAAAATTTGATTGATGCCTTGCTGGATGAGGATATAGATGCGCCCTACTCTTGTAAAGGGGGCGTTTGCAGCAGTTGTTTATGCAAATTGGAAGAAGGTGAAGTCCACTTGGCCGATAACTTCGTGCTCACCGATTCCGACGTGGAAGAGGGATTGATTTTGGCTTGTATTTCCCGTCCGAAAAGCACTCAAATCCGAATCAATTTCGACGATGTTTAAATCCATGAATATCCGGGAGGAGGAATTTTGGAACGTCGTCACCCATGGATTGGGCTTCATTTTTTCCTTAGTCGGTTTCTTCTTGCTGGTTTTTGAATCATCCAAAAAGGGCGATACCTTAACATTCATATCCGTTTCGATTTATGGAATGAGTATGGTTATACTTTATCTTGCTTCGACTGTTTACCATTCGGTTTCGAGTGAAAAACAAAAACTGATTTTTCGGAAATTGGACCATCTTTGTATCTACATTCTGATTGCAGGAACTTATACACCGGTTGCTTTGTTGGGGCTGAAAGGCGCTTGGGGCTGGAGCATCTTCGGTTCCATTTGGGGATTGGCTTTGGTCGGTTTTGTGTTCAAATTTTCACCGGTTCAAAAATCCGAAAAACTTTCACTGCTTTTGTATGCGGGGATGGGTTGGTTGATTGTTGTGGCACTCAAACCTTTACTCTCAAACCTTTCTACAGAAGCATTAATTTACATGGCCATTGGCGGCTTTTTCTATACTTCCGGGATTTATTTTTATGCCAATTCAAAAATTCCTTTCAACCATGCCATTTGGCATGTCTTTGTTTTGGCCGGAAGTACCATTCACTTCTTTGGAATCTATTGGTATATTTTAACTTAGTTTCGAAAATTAAACGCAAAGGCATCACTTCAAATTAAACAGGATTTTGAAGTATGAGGTCGATTTTTCCGAAAAGAAATTTCCGATTAACTTAGCGGAATGTCCGCTGATATTCTCAAAACCCCGATTGAATACCTCAAAGGCGTTGGCCCCGAACGGGCAAAAACCCTTCAGTCCGAATTGGGTATTTACCGATACGAGGATTTGCTGAACCATTTCCCGTTTCGGTATGTGGATCGTTCCAAATACTACAAAATTAACCAAGTAATTGATTCATCCGCCGAGGTTCAGATTATCGGAAAAATCACAAATCTCCAAGAAATCGGGCAAGGGCGTACCAAACGTTTGATGGCAAAACTGGAAGATGAAACGGGTCAAATGGAATTGGTATGGTTTAAATACACGAAATGGTTAAGGGAAACGATTCAAAAATCCGTAGGAATTCCACAAATTATCTATGGAAAACCATCGGAGTTCAATGGGAAATTCAACATTGTTCATCCGGAAATGGAAAGTTTGGAAAACCACCAATCCGTTCCGGCAGGTATGTACCCGGTTTATCCCAGTACCGAAAAATTACAAAAAAAAGGAATCAGCAACCGGGTAATGCAAAAACTTCAGTTTCAATTGTTGAGCGAAATCCAGTTTATAGACGAGAATTTATCTGAAAATTTGATTCAGCAATTCAAATTTTTACCACGAACCAAAACCTACCAATCGATTCATTTCCCCCAAAACCCGAAAGTATTAAAAATAGCGGAATCCCGTTTGAAATTTGAAGAGTTTTTCTTTCTGCAATTGGGTTTATTAATAAAAAAAATTAACCACAACCGAAAATTCAAAAGCCGGAATTTCTCAAACATCGGATCTTATTTCAATGGATTTTATGAAAATCATTTGCCCTTTGAATTGACCGAGGCGCAGAAACGCGTCATCAGGGAAATCCGTTCCGATTTGGCAAAACCCATACAGATGAACCGATTGCTGCAAGGCGATGTGGGCAGCGGAAAAACAATGGTGGCTTTGCTTTCTATGCTGATTGCGGCAGACAACGGCTTTCAGTCGGCTTTGATGGCTCCGACAGAGATCTTGGCTCAGCAACATTTCAATTCAATCAAAGAATACCTGAAAGGAATGAACATTGAGATTGCTTTGCTTACCGGCTCGGTAAAAGGAAAGAAAAGAAAAGCACTTTTGGAAAAACTCAGTTCAGGGGAATTAAAAATCTTAATCGGAACCCATGCCTTGTTGGAGGAAAATGTCGTTTTTGAGAATTTGGGATTGACCGTAATCGATGAGCAACATCGCTTCGGGGTGGCGCAGCGGGCGGAATTCCGGAAAAAAAATGATTTGCCTCCACACATTTTGGTCATGACCGCAACGCCGATCCCGCGTACACTTGCGATGAGTTTGTACGGTGATTTGGATATTTCTGTGATCGATGAAATGCCGGCCGGACGAAAACCGATTCAAACGGTTTACCGAAAAGACAGCCATCGCTTAGCGGTTTTTAAGTTTATAAAGGATGAAATCCGAAAAGGACGACAAATTTACATTGTTTATCCCTTGATTGAAGAATCCGAAAAAATGGATTACAAAGACTTGATGGATGGATTTGAGAGTATTTCCCGGGCATTCCCCCTACCCGATTATGCCGTGAGCATCGTTCATGGAAGAATGAAACCGGCGGACAAAGAATTCGAAATGCAGCGTTTTGTAAAAGGTGAAACCCAAATATTGGTGGCTACGACCGTGATTGAAGTCGGGGTAAATGTGCCCAATGCTTCGGTAATGGTCATTGAA
>JAEZDQ010000159.1 GCA_023433225.1 Bacteroidota bacterium
CCCGCCAACCTGCAATTACAACGGGCTCCGACGGAAAAGGCGAAGAGGCGCCCGAAGCCCAATCCAATGAAATCCATGAAAACGTATTGAAAGGTTTGGAGCAACAAGAGCAAGAAACACTGAAAAAAATAATCAGTCAGAAGGCAAAAAAGGTGAGGACGAAAACCGAAAAGGACTGGTAATGAAGATGAACCGATTTCTGTTTTTAATGTTCATTCTTACCGGTTCCGCATTGTGGAGTCAGGAAATCAGCTTTATGGCCCGCGCAAGTAAAACCGAAGTTTCGGTGAACGAGCGGTTTTCCGTTCAGTTTATCTTGAGTTCTGACGAAGGGAATTTGCGTGTCGAGCAACCCATCAAACTCCCCCATTTCGACGGCCTTCACCAATTGGCCGAATCCCAACAAAGCAATTTTCAAATCGTTAACGGCGCAATCCTAAACCAATCCGGGATTGAAGTAATTTTGGTGGCCGAGAAAGAAGGCGATTATACCATCGGCGCAGCAAGTCTGGTCATCAATGGAAAACGATACAAAACCAAGCCCATTTCAATTTCGGTAAAGCAAGGACTCAAACCCAAAGTTAAACCTAACCAACGGCTCCAAGGCGCGTTTCTAACCGCTGAGATTACTGAAACCAATCCTTTTGTCAATCAGGAAATTGTATTGGTGGTAAAACTTTATGCACGCGATTACTCGATTTTGAACCGGGTCAGGAATTACAGCGAACCCGATTTTGCCAACCTCATCACAAAATTCGTAAGTGAAAGAACCGACGATTACATGCGCCAAGAAATCGTAAACGGCCAGACCTATGTGTCCCAAGAATTGGCGCGCTATATATTATTTCCCCAAAAATCGGGTGAATTGGTTATCGACCCCTTCGCCATCGAAGTGATTATTTCAGGCTATTACGGTTCAGAAGCTGTCCAGCTTTCATCCGAACCTTTGTCGCTTCGCGTGAGGGAACTACCGAACAATAAACCGCAGAGTTTCACCGGAGCCGTAGGCAATTATAAAATGATTGCTTCGCTTTCAAAGGAAAAGGTCAAGGCCAATGAAGCGGTCAATTTAGAAGTGGAAATCATCGGTTCGGGCAATCTGAATACGTTAAAGCCGCCTAAAATAGAAGTTTCCGAAACCATTGAAACCTATCCCCCAAAACGCCGTGATGTATTTGAAGCCCGTCCGGTCGGTATGCGTGGAAAAGTGGCCGAAACAAGTGTTTTGGTTCCGCAATACGGAGGAAATTATGCAATCGGGCCAATAAAATTTAGCTTTTTTGACCCGAAAGAAGAACGCTACGTTACGCTGGCTAGCAATCCTTTGAAATTGAATGTGGACGGCCCGGAACCGCCACCCAAAACGACTCCCCAAGAAGATAGCTTGGCCCGATTGGAAATGATTACCGACCACCAACGAAAAGATTCTACCGGAATCTCCAAACTATTTGTGCCCGAGAAGTTTACCGAAGTAAAAGAAAAAGTCGTGACTTCCGTGTCCGGAAACCGGAGTTGGATGTGGGTTTTGCTTAGCCTGATAGGCTTGCCGATTGTTTATTTCGTGGTAAAAAGGAACCGAAAGCGTTCAACGGAAAACTTGTCTGATAAAAAATTATGGTTGGAATTTAAAACCGAAATTAAATTCAAACTAAAACAACTGAAATCCTACTCAAAATCCGGAAATTCTACCGAATTTTATTCCTTGCAGGAAGAAATCCTGACAGAAATGGGAATGCGTTTGACGGGTATTTCTTTGGCTGAATTTACGGAAAATTCTGTTTCCGAAAAATTGTCGCAAATTTATTCCGAAGAAGCGGCTGAAAGATGGAAAGGCTTATTGTTGGAAAGCAAGCAGGCAAAATATGCCAATCTGATTTCCGAAAGCGGTTTGGAGGAAAAAAGAAAAGAAACCGAAACATTGGTGCTTCAATTTTTTTCTGTTAAATAGTTGGTTGTACATTTGCGAAACAAATTGATCCTATGGCAGAATTTTTTGTGAAATTTTCCATCAAAGAAATCGGGACTTGTTTTGCGGTATTGTTTGCGGTAATCGATATTTTGGGCGGTTTGCCCATTTTGGTAAACATCCGTAGCCGCGTTGGCTACATCGAATCTGAAAAAGCCACAATCGCCGCCGGGATTATCCTCATTTCCTTTTTGTTTTTCGGAACCCAGATTTTGTCATTCATCGGAATTGACGTTCAATCCTTTGCCGTAGCCGGTGCTTTTGTGCTTTTTGTCATCGCTTTGGAATTGATTTTGGGGATTCAAATCCACCGGGATATTGCTCCGGAATCCGCATCCATCGTACCCATCGCATTTCCATTAATTGCCGGCGCAGGCTCGCTGACCACCGTGCTTTCGCTGCGGTCTGAATTCGGCGATGTCAATATCATCATCGCGATTATCCTCAATATGGTAATCGTTTACTTGGTGTTGAAAAATGCCGGGCGTCTGGAGAAATTATTAGGCCCAGGCACTATGTCGGTTTTGAAAAAAGTTTTCGGAATCATCTTACTTTCGATTGCCATCAAACTGTTCTCATCCAACATCGGTTATTTATTTGTTCAAAATTTTTAAAAAATGAAAGTCTTCTTATACATCGTGCTTTTTGTCATCCTCTTCTCATTTGGATACAATTTGTATTACTTGGATTTAGATGAATCCTTTCTGGGCGCCCAGAACAGGCCCTATGTCATCGGATTGGCAGCCGGAATCTGCGGATTGATTTTGTGTATTATTTTTCTCCGTTATGAACGCCTGAAGTCGAATTTAGAAAAGCGAGCAAAGCCTTGACGGCATTTTCTATTTCGGGATAGGAAAGCATTTCGCTTCCGCCATAAATGAACATGATGTGGAATCTCCCTCGGTATTCCAGCAAGTGTTGGTTTAATCTGAAAGCCTCTCTCATCCTGCGTTTGATTAAATTCCGGTCAACAGCTCTTTTGAATTTTTTTTTCGGGACACTCACCCCGACCCGGATTTCCGCAATTGCATTAAAGTCCTGAAAATAAACCGCACGGACAGGAAACTGATAGGTGCTTTTGCCTTTAGAAAAAATATTTTCAATCGCCTTCCGGCTTTTCAGCTTTTTTTCCTTACCGAGTGTATATTTCATCAATTCCGCTTATGGCAACATAATTAAATCAAAGGTAATTCATTCTATGAAATCAGAAAGAATGCCGTAATTTTGCGATAATTAATTTAAATTCAAATAAAATGTATCCAGAAGATATTGTAATACCGATGAAAGAGCAATTGACGATGAACGGTTTCGAAGATTTGACGACTCCGGAATTGGTAGATGAAGCCCTTAAAAAATCCGGCACCACTTTGGTTATGGTAAACAGCGTTTGCGGTTGTGCTGCAGGTGCTGCCCGCCCGGGCGTTCTTTTGTCGCTTACCGGAGAAAAAGTTCCGGAAAATTTAACGACTGTTTTTGCGGGGTTTGATATTGATGCCACCCAAAAAGCACGTGAATACATGGCACCGTTTCCGCCAAGTTCACCTGCAGTCGCTCTCTTTAAAGACGGCGAATTGGTTCATATGTTGGAAAGACACCACATTGAGGGGCATAGCGCCCAAGCCATTGCCGAAAACCTGAAAGAAGCTTACGCGGAATTTGTCTAAGTGTTCCTCCGGAATAAATTTGCCCTTTAATGATGGAATTAGAGGGCTTTTTTGAATAATTTTATTTAATCGTAGTTTTATTAAAATTTCACTTATAAATGAACCTGAAACAAATCCTGCAACTGGTCTTGGTATTTAGTTTCCCCATGCTTGTTAAAGCCCAGGAACTGAATCCGTTTCACCAGAATTTGGCCAATCAGGTCTCTTCCCAAAATATTTTGAATAACCTCACGGACTTTGTAGGGTTTGGCATCAAGGAAACTGGCACGGCGGCGCAAGCTAATGCTTTGCAATGGCTGGTTTCCAAATACCAGTCATGGGGATATACCCAAATTGACCAACAATCTGTGAATGTCTTTGGTGAAATCGGATACAACCTGATTGTGACCAAAACGGGAACCGTTTATCCTGATACTTATATCATTTTAGATGGACATTATGACACCATCAACGGGGTAGGAGCCAATGACAATGGAAGCGGAACCGCGGTCATCTTGGAAGCGGCAAGGGTTCTCCAAAATATTCCAACGGAATATTCCATTAAATTTATCCATTTTACGGGAGAAGAATTGGGTCTAATCGGCAGTGAACACTATGTTGAGGACATCGCCATTCCCCAAGGATTGGACATCAAACTCGTTTTGAACATCGACCAAGTAGGCGGAGTCGGCGGTGAGGTGAATGATCAGATCACTTGCGAACGCGACGAAAGCTGGCCGAATCCCAACAACAACCAATCCGCCATCGTTACCAACCAATTAAGCGTTCTCATGGAACTTTATTCAGGTTTAGATACGCAAATCAGTTTTGCGTACGGCTCGGATTATGTCCCTTTTCAGGAAGCCGGGTATGTCATTACGGGTTTGTATGAATCCAATGAATCACCCTATACGCATTCTCCGTATGATACGATGGACAACATGGATCCTGATTTTGTTTTCGAGGTCGCAAAAGGAACCTTGGGTGCCATGTGTTTCTTCGCCAAAGCCTATGAAAATATGGCAGTAGATGATTTGGGTTCAATCAAAACAGACATTTACCCCAATCCGGTCACTAAATTTTTGAACATACGCCAAAGCGAAAACAGTTTATTGCATTTCAAGTTGGTGAACTTTTCAGGAGAAGTATTGTTGACCGGCGGCTTTTCAGGCAAAAATACCGACCTCGATCTTTCCACCATTCCCAATGGTGTTTACCTGTTGAATTTAATCGGGGAAAATGGGAATCAAACGCACAAAGTCATCGTCAATCATCCCTGATATGTTTACCGGAATCATTGAAAATACAAGCCAACTGATACGAATTGAAACGGAACAATCCAACAAGCATTTCTGGTTGGAATGTGAATTTACACATGAACTTAAAATCGATCAAAGCTTGGCCCATGACGGTGTCTGCCTGACGGTGGTGGAAATTTCAAGCAATCAATATAAAGTTACCGCAATCGACGAAACCCTTGTCAAAACGAATTTGGGCGATTGGAAAACCGGTGCCAAAGTGAATCTGGAAAGGTGTATGCGGCTGAATGAGCGTTTAGACGGCCACATCGTCCAGGGCCATGTGGATCAAACCGGGATAGTCCAATCCATTGAAAATTCAAACGGAAGTTACATTATCAAAATTCAATATGACGAATCGGAATCCGGGAATGTGACGGTTCCAAAGGGCTCCATCTGCTTAAATGGAGTAAGCCTGACCGTGGTGGATTCTTCGTTCGGGGCATTTTCAGTTGCCATCATTCCCTATACTTGGGAACACACCAATTTAAATTTTTTAAAACCGGGAGAAAAAGTAAATTTAGAATTTGATATAATCGGAAAATACATTCAGCGGCTGATGAACAAATAACAAATGTTTCGGAATTTAAAATTAGCACATAGGATATTTGTTGCGATGTTTTTGGTCATTCTTTTTACATCGATTTCCGTATTGATTATAACCATTTACAGTTTTCGCGACCAAAACAGAAAATACACCGAAGAAAACCTGAAGAGAAAAGAACGGGAAGTAATTGCCGCAATCGATTACGAATTAGACCGTTACCCTGATTTGGCGACCGTTGAAAATATTTATGATGTTTTGGAAAATGTCCTCTACGGGATTTCTGACATCCACAAAACCGACATCAATGTGTTCGACACCCGCGGCAACTTGATGCTTACTACCGAACCGGGTCACGTTTCGTCGAAAGTCCTTCCCCAAAAGGTTTTAGACAGCCTTTCCCGAAACTTGGAATATTTGGAAATCCCAATCACACTCAATAAGAACCAGACATTTCTAACCACTTTCCGATACATTACCAATTTCAAAAACGAACCTGTTGCCATCATCAACCTCCCCTATCGATCCGACCATCTTTTTGAAGAAGACATGCGCTCGCTTCTCAGGCGGTTTGGCGGAATCATGCTGATTGTTTTGGTGGTGGACGGTTTTTTATCTTGGTGGATGGCCAACCAAATCACAAGGAAAATTCAGATTATTTCCAGTAAAATCAAACAAACAGATGTGGTAATCCACAATAAACCAATCATTTACAAAGACCGTGACGAAATCAAAACCTTGGTAGATGCTTACAATGAAATGCTTGAAAAATTAAACCAACAATCCAATATGTTGGCATTGACCGAACGCGAAGAAGCTTGGCGGGAAATGGCCAAACAAGTCGCACACGAAATCAAAAATCCGCTGACACCGATGCGGATGATGATCCAGAATTACGTTCGTAAATACGACCCGAATGATCCGGAATCTGAAGAAAAATTAAAATACCTTTCTGAAACTTTGGTTACGCAAATCGATACCATGTCCGCCATCGCAGAAGCTTTTTCGGACTTTGCACGTATGCCGATTAGAAAAGATGAGGAAATTGACGTGGCAGAAACCATTCAGGCAGCACTGGAAATCTTTCCGGAAAATTCGGTTTATTTCAAATCCTCCGTAAAAGAATTGAAGTTAAATTTCGACAAAATCTACCTGATTCGGATTATCACCAACCTCGTCAAAAATGCCATCCAAGCCATACCACAAGGAAAATCACCCGAAGTAATTGTGAACCTCCACAAAGTCAAAGATTGGGTTGTCATCCGGATTTCCGATAATGGCGTGGGAATTCCGCCTCATTTGGGCGATAAGATTTTTGAACCTAAATTTACTACCACAACCGGCGGGATGGGGCTCGGATTGGCAATGGTCAAAAAAATCATTGAGGATTACAATGGTGAAATCCGCTACACAAGTGAAGTCGGCAGGGGAACCGAATTTACCATCAAACTTCCATACTTAAATGAGCCATCCTTTATTCAGGTTTAAGAAATTTACAATCCGGCACGAAAAATCTGCAATGAAAGTAGGCACAGACGGCGTACTTTTAGGTGCTTGGGCAGACTCCCCAAATCCCAAAAATATACTCGACATCGGCACGGGAACCGGTTTAATTATGCTGATGTTGGCACAGCGGTTCCCGGATTCGAAATTGACCGGGCTCGAAATCAATAAAGATGCATTCCAGGAAGCACTACAGAATGTTTCCGAGAGCATTTTCATGGATCGTTGCCGGTTGATACATTCGCCGGTTCAAGAATTTAAAACCACGGATTTATTTGACCTGATTGTGAGCAATCCACCTTTTTTTGAACCTTCTCACCAAGAAAATACCGCAAGAAACCGGGCAAGGCAACAATCCGATTTGTCTTTTGACGAACTTTTATTCCACACAAAATCCTTGCTTACGCCCTTGGGAAAAGCCGCCTTTATCATTCCTTTTGCGTCCGAATCAACTTTTTTGGATTTAGCTAAGACCCACTTTCTCTTTCCTGACAAAATCACCCGTGTAAAGGGGATGAAAAACACACCGGTCAAAAGGAGTTTGATTTCATTGTCTCAAAATCTAACTGATTGTTTTGCAGATGAACTGGTTATAGAAATAGAACGGAATGTTTATACCGAGGAATATATCCGTTTAACCCAAGCATTTTACCTGAAAATGTGAAACTCAAATCAATCGGTAGTTCACCAACTTTAAACTGATTTCTTTTTCGCATTTGGCAGAGGAATAAAATTGAAATTTTGTTCCGTTTCTTTCGGCTTCTACCAAATAGTCGCGCCCGGCAAAACGGCAACCGGTAATTTGAAAAATTATGCTATTAGAGGTTTCCATGAGTTCTTCAGGATAAATGACCGCTTTTTTACCGAAAGGGATTTCAATTCCAAAAATACTTTTCATTTGAGCCGAATCCAACAAATTGTATTCACCCAACAACCCCACAACGTATTCATTCGCCGGAAGACTTTTTAATTTTTCAGGAGACGCTTTTTGGATTATTTTACCGTCTTTGATCACCATTATTTGATCGGAAAACCCGAAAGCATCATTTACATCATGGGTCGTGAATACTACCGTACAATGGGTTTCCTTTGCCCAGTTCCAAATTCTTTTTCTGATTACAGATTTCAACGGTTGGTCTAAATGACTGTAAGGCTCATCCAGCAAAAGGAGTTTGGGTTGTGAAGCGATTGCCCTGGCAATCGCAACCCTTTGCCGCTCGCCTCCGCTGAGCTTGAAAGGAAATTCGGAAACAAATTTTTCCATTTTGACCACTTTTAATGCCCTTTGAATATTGGTGGATTTCAATGCTAAGTCAAAATTGCTCAGGAACTGTCCCACATTTTCACCTACTGTTACTGAGTCCAACAAATCAAATTCTTGGGGAACAAATTTCATTTCCGGGTGTCCCGGAACCAAATTGAATTTAGGGCCGGTAACTGAGGTGTTTTGGTAAATAATTTCACCCGAAGATGCGTCTTCCAAGCCGTAAATTAATTTTAACAAAGTCGATTTTCCGCTGCCGCTTTCTCCCAAAACAGATAAAATTTCTCCGGCTTGGACTTGGAAAGAAATATTTTCTAAAACCGGCCGGTTATTATCGAAATAAAAAAGGAGATTCTTGGCTTCTAACATTTCATTTTTCCTAGATACAAAGTTAGTTCAAAAGATTTTAGGCACTGCGCGGATTCCTTACCATACATCAATTTTCAGGCAAGGTATTTGCTATATGTTTGCCTAAAATTTTTAACAAATGAAAAAAGTACTTTTAAGTTTATCTTTGATGGGAATGGTTTTCTTAGCTTCTTGCGGAAGCAAAGATACTGTAACTGCAACCGATGCCCAAGAAAGCGCAACTGCTTCTGAAACTGCCACCGAATACGCTGTCAACACAGCCGTAAGTGCAACCAATTGGAAAGGCGGAAAAATCTTTCAAGACACTTCCAAACCCGAAAGCGGGCATTATGGAAGTGTGAAGTTCAAATCCGGAATCGTAACTGTAAAAGACGGTGTTTTGGAATCCGGAAGTTTTGTCACTGACCAAACGACTTTCGAAAGTGTAGATTTGAATGAGGATGCTGAAAACAAAGGCAAACTGGACGGACATTTAAAGTCATCTGATTTCTTGGACGTAGAAAAATTCCCGGAAGCAAAATTTGAAATTACAAATGTGAAAACACTGGTTTCAGGTGATTACAATACTGAAATCTCAGGTAACTTGGATTTCAGAGGGATTCCTAAAAACATTACTTTCAAAGCCAATGTAAAGGAAGAAGGCGATAAAGTAACCATTAAGTCAGAGGAATTTAAAATCAATCGTCAAGATTTTGGAATCGTTTACCAAAGCACCGGTGGGGATTCGCTGATCAAAGACGAGGTGATGCTTCAAGTGGACATTACAGCCGATAAAAATCAATAATTACCCCCTATTGAATAATTAATGAAAGCTCCGGAAACGGGGCTTTTTTGTTGGCAAAAGCTTAACTTTGGCCTATAAATCATTTTAATGAAATTAATCGGCCCTTTTTCCCAAATCCTGACCCTGAGCGGAATTCCTTTAAAAGGTGCCGTGAAAGACGAACAATTGGAAATCATTGAAGATGGCGGAATCCTGATTGAAAACGGAACCATTCTGAAAGTCGGTAATTTCGATTTGCTGAGGAACCTACATCCAAAAGTGGAAATCCAAGAAATAATCGGGAAAAATGTATTGTTGCCCGGATTTGTGGACAGCCACACCCATATTTGTTTCGGCGGAAACCGCTCCAAGGATTTTGCAATGCGACTCAACGGAAAAACCTATCTGGAAATTGCGGAAAGCGGCGGGGGAATTTGGAGCACGGTGACCAATACGCGCAAAGAATCCAAGGAAAATTTGGTTCATTCTACACTGAAAAAAGCCAATCATTTATTGGCAAACGGGATTACCACCATCGAAATCAAAAGTGGCTACGGCCTTTCGGTGGAAGACGAAATCAAAATGCTCGAAGCCATCCATCAGGTCAAAAACCAATCTCAGGCCGACATCATCTCGACTTTTTTGGGCGCACACATGAAACCGCGCGACTTTGAAGGTTCTAATTCGGAATACTTAAATCTATTGGTAAATGAAATTTTTCCTATCCTGAAATCTGAAAAACTTACAAACCGAATCGATATTTTTACGGAGCAGTCTGCTTTTTCGGTGGAAGACAGCCGCCAATATTTACAAAAAGCCAAAGAAAACGGATTTGAAATGACCATTCATGCGGATCAATTTACACCCGGCGGAAGTTTGCTTGCGTTGGAATTTAACGCACTGAGTGCCGATCATCTGGAGTTTTCAGGTGAAAATGAAATCAAGGCTTTAGCTAATAGTGATGTCGTTGCAACGGCTTTGCCCGGCGCTTCCATCGGTTTGGGCATGCGCTATACACCTGCCCGGAAATTATTAGATGCAGGAGCTTGTTTGTCCATCGCTTCTGACTGGAATCCGGGTTCTGCGCCCATGGGAGATTTGCTGACCCAAGCTTCCATTCTGGCGACTTTTGAAAAGTTATCGATGGCGGAAGTTCTTTCGGGAATTACATTTCGCGCTGCCAAAGCGTTGAATTTTACCGACAGGGGAACTTTGGAAGCCGGAAAATTGGCCGATTTTGTTTCTTTTCCGACAAATGATTTCAGGGACATTATTTATTATCAGGGACAGTTAAAACCCAATAAAGTTTGGAAAAACGAAACCAGAATATCATAAAATTATAATAATTTGATAGTTGACTTTCGTGTTATTATAATTATTTGCTAATTATCTTTTTGAAACTCTTTGGAAACCAACGAGGTACTTTTTTGGAATAATAGATAGTCCTCTCCAAAAATATAAATGAGTAGAGGTTCTTCGTTACGCTTAATATAAACAATTGAAAAACGTATAAAAATTAAAAACCATATAAGAATGAATAATGAACTTTCTACCATTACCTCTTCTGCCAACACAAGAAATAATGCCCACATCATACGAAGACAAAATCGCTTTACTGGAAAAACTTCTTTCCAAAACCGAACAAGATTTAAACAAATACGTTGATAAATTCGGCTATATTTAGGCAAATTATTTTCCTTATATTTGTAAAACTATGACTGTCATTACTATAAATAAAGAAACAAAAGAAGGAAAAATGCTTTTAGAGCTTGCCAAAATTCTTTCAGAAAAAGGAAAAGGAATTTCCATAAGCGAAAAAAGCCCATATAATCCTGAATTTGTAGAAAAAATTACAGCCGCCCGAAAAGGAATTTCCAAAAACAAAGGCAAAAAAATCGATTTAGATGATTTATGGAACTGATTTATGAGCCACAATTTTTAGAAGATATTACATTCTGGAAAAAATCAGGAAACCAGGCCATCCAAAAGAAAATTACACAACTTTTAAAATCAATTTCCGAATCTCCTTTTGAAGGAATTGGAAAACCGGAACCGTTAAAACACGAACTTTCCGGTTCTTGGAGTAGAAGAATCAACAAGAACATCGGTTGGTTTATGAAATAATTGACCAAAAAATACACTTGTTATCCTGCAAAGGACATTATTGAAAGAAATATAAATCTTCATATTTCTCAAATATTAGTATTTTTGACCTAAATCAATAAATATTTATGATTCAATCGATGACGGGATACGGGAAAGCCGTAGCCGAATATTCCGACAAAAAAACAACCGTAGAAATCCGTTCGCTGAACAGCAAGGGTTTAGACCTCAATACTCGGTTGCCTTTTTTATACAAAGAAAAAGAATTGGAAATCAGAAAGTTATTGTCCGAAAAATTACAACGTGGAAAAATTGATTTTTCAATCACATTAGAAGCCAATGCGGTTAATAAAGCCCAGCAAATCAATCCCGAAATCATCAAATCCTACATAGAAGAATTCAAACAAGTCGTTCCTGGTGCTACCGATGCGGAACTTTTGGCCATCGTCATGCGTTTGCCTGATGTAATGGTTTTTTCATCAAAGGAAATCGATGAAACGGAATGGAATCAGGCCTTGGAATTGATTTTGAAAGCCATTGAAAACCTAAACCAATTCCGTCGAGATGAAGGAAAAATGTTGGAGCAAGAATTCATTCAGCGAATCCAATCCATACTACAGCTTCTAAACCAAGTGGAACCTTTTGAAAAAGAGAGAATTCAGACTTTAAAAGACCGTTTTACCAAAAATCTGGAAGAATTGAGTGGTGATTATGATGCCAACCGTTTTGAACAGGAATTGATTTATTACCTTGAAAAACTGGACATTACAGAAGAAAAAGTCCGGTTGAAAAACCACTGTGATTATTTTTTGGAAAACTTGGAAAGCGCAGAATCGGAAGGAAAGAAATTGGGTTTTATCTGTCAGGAAATCGGACGGGAAATCAATACATTAGGTTCAAAATCCAACCATTCCGGCATGCAAAAAATCGTGGTGCAGATGAAAGACGAACTCGAAAAAGTCAAAGAACAGGTTTTGAATATTTTATGAATTCAGGTAAACTCGTCATCGTTTCGGCGCCATCCGGTGCAGGAAAGACCACTTTGGTCAAGCATTTGCTCGAAAAGAATCCAAATCTCGAGTTTTCAGTTTCCTGTGCGACAAGAAATCCACGTCCCGACGAAATCCATGGCAAAGACTATTATTTTCTTTCTACCGATGAATTTTTACAAAAAATTAATAACCAAGAATTTGCTGAATTTGAAGAAGTTTATGAAGGTAGTTTCTACGGAACTTTGAAATCGGAAATTGAAAGAATCTGGGCCAAAGGAAAATCGGTAATTTTTGATATTGATGTGGTAGGCGGAATCAATTTGAAAAAAATGTACCCTAAAAATTCTCTTTCTGTTTTCATCATGCCACCATCAGTCCAGGAATTGGAAAACCGCCTGCGGAACCGAAACACCGAAAGCGAAGAAAAACTTCAAATGCGGATTGAGAAAGCCGAAAAAGAGTTGGCTCTGGCTCCGGAATTCGATAAAATTTTGATCAATGCGGATTTGGAAAAAAGCCAAAAGGAAATTCTGGAATTAGTCCATCAATTCGTTTCAACTGCTAATTAATTAGTGAAAGTACAGCACTGATTTTTAAACATTTGTATTAATTTCGACTTAATCTTTCATAACTGCCGCTACCCCCGGTAACTCTTTACCTTCCAAGCTTTCGAGCATGGCACCTCCGCCGGTGGAAACGTAGCTGACTTTGTCATCGTATTTGTATTGTTTTACAAAAGCCACCGAATCGCCTCCGCCTACCAAGGAAAAAGCTCCTTTCTTGGTCGCTTCCGCTATGGCATCACCCAATGCAATGGTTCCTTTGGCAAAGTTTTCCATTTCAAAAACACCCAAAGGCCCGTTCCACAGAATGGTTTTTGAATTTTTAATGACATCTGCAAACAATTGATTGGTTTCCGGGCCAACGTCCATTCCCATCCAATTGTCCGGAATTTCATAAACATTTACCGTTTTGATTTGGGCATCATTGTTGAAATCATCGGCAATCACATTGTCAAATGGCAGGTAAATATTCACATCGTGGTCATCACAAGCCTTTAAAATATCCAAAGCCAAATCCAGCTTATCTTCTTCTACCAAAGATTTTCCGATTTTGCCTCCTTGTGCTTTGATAAAAGTATAAGTCATTCCTCCTCCGATGATTAGATTGTCAATGGCGGGTAAAATATTATCTATAATGGTAATTTTGGAAGAAACTTTGGCGCCACCCAAAATCGCAGTTACAGGCCCGTCGCCGGTTTTCAATACTTTGTTGATGGCTTCCAATTCCTGTTTCATCAAATAACCGAAACATTTGGCATTCGGGAAAAATTCAGCGATAACTGCTGTGGAAGCATGTGCACGATGTGCCGTTCCAAATGCGTCATTCACATACATATCACCCAAATCCGCTAATTTTCGGGCAAAACCTTTATCGCCCTTTTCCTCTTCCGAATGAAAACGTACATTTTCCAAAAGTAATACTTCGCCGGGTTTCAAGTCTTTCGCTTTTTGTTGGGCATCATCCCCAATCGCATCTTCAGACATGATCACATCTACACCCAAAATTTTTGAAACTTGGGATGCAATGTGCTTCAGTGAAAATTTATCTTCCGCCCCGCTCTTGGGCCGTCCCAAATGCGTCATCAAAATAGCGGAGCCACCGTCTTTTAAAATTTTATCAATCGTGGGCTTTGCAGCTTGAATCCGCGTATCGTCTGTAACATTCAAATTTTCATCCTGCGGAACATTGAAATCTACTCTAATCAATGCCTTTTTGTCTCGGAAATTAAAATCGTCAATCGTTTTCATCTGAATTTTGTTGAAATTGGAATTAATTTTGTTGAAAGCAAAAATAGGAGAATATATTTTCCCCGACGAGTTTTCTTGTCCACATTTCAATATATAACATTATAATTTTTTTAAAATTTAAAAAGAAAAATTGAATGTATATATATCATTGTTAATTTGTGGATAACTAAAAAGGGAATTATTTTATCGGGTCTCTATTAACAAAAATTAATGTTTAATTTTGTTTTTGTAATGAAAGTGTTAGGACGTTTTCAACATTTTAGGGTGGATTGTTAATGATAGGATTTACTGATAAGTATTGTTTTTAATTCTATCAATAAACACGTTCATAATTTGCGTGCCAAAATGATAAGTTATCCTTGCTTTGAATAAAAATTTTTATAAGCAAAAAGCCGAAATGAATAACCAAATGAATTCCTCTGAAAGTAATAAAAACATATCGGTATTTATTAACATATTCTTTACATTACTGTAACATTGATTTAGAATTGGTTAACATTTTTAGCCTAAATTAGGTGTTAATAAACAAAAAATATGAAAATAGCCATTGGTTCGGATCATGCAGGATTTGACTACAAACAGAAAATAGTGGAATTTTTAAACGCAAAAGGTTATGAAGTCCAAGACTTTGGAACCTTTTCAACAGATTCCGTTGATTTCCCGGATTTTGCCCATCCCACGGCAGAAGCGGTGGAAAAGGGCAATGCCGATTTTGGAATTTTACTTTGTGGTAGCGGCCAAGGTGTGAACATTACCGCCAATAAACACCCAGGAGTCCGTTCGGCACTTTGTTGGAATACCGATATTGCAAAACTGACTCGACAACACAATAACTCAAATGTCATTTCTTTACCCGCGCGTTTTGTTGCTTATGAATATGCGCTGCAAATGATTGAAATTTTTTTAAGTACAGAATTTGAGGGAGGAAGGCATGCGCAAAGAGTTGGAAAAATCCCCTGCTGATGAGTGTGTTCGAATCATTATTTAAATTATACGTGTACTTTTGTATAACAAATCCGATGACTATCGGAATTTACACTTTATAAATGCCAAGAAAGAAATTTACATCCAAAGATAAAAAGTCAACTTCAGGAAAGTTTACCAAACAAATTATTGAAATATTATTTAAAAATCCAAACAAGCCGCAGAATTATAAACAGATCGCTGCTTCTTTGAATTAACACAACCGGATAGACAAGGAATTTTTAATCAAAGATTTGCAGGCACTTTTGGCCGATAAAAAAATCAAGGAATCGGATCGTGGAAAATTCACAATCAATGCCGAGCGTGATTACTTAATCGGAACGATTGATATCACCCAAAACGGCTCTGCTTATGTGACTGTGGAAGGCTATGACCAAGATATTTTCATTTCCAAGAATAAAAAGAAAAATGCCCTCCAGGGCGATGTTGTCCGTTTATACCTTTACCCAAATAAAAAAGGAAAATCCCAAAAACCTGAAGGTGAAATTGTAGAAGTAGTCAGAAGGTTCAAAACACTTTATACGGGGATTTTTGAACCCCAATCCAACGGGAAGTTCGGTTTTGTAGTCATTGACAACCGTTCTTTACATGTTGATTTTTACATACCCAAAGAAAAATTCTTCAAAGCTGAACCGGGAGATAAAGTGGTAGTGGAACTCAAGGGATGGCCTGAGGATGCGGATAACCCTTTTGGTGAAATCGTGGAAATTTTGGGAAGGCCGGACGAAACCAGCACCGAAATGCACGCTATTTTATTGGATTACAACCTTCCTTCTAAATTTCCGGAGGAAGTGGAAAAGGAAGCATTTGAACTTGATGTGGAAATTAATGAAGCTGAAATCGCCAAAAGAAGAGACATGCGTTCCGTACCTACTTTAACCATTGACCCCAAAGACGCCAAGGATTTTGATGATGCCTTGTCTATTCAAAAACTCGAAAACGGGAATTGGGAAATAGGCGTACATATTGCGGATGTTACACATTATGTCCGGCCCGGGACTTTGTTGGAACAGGAAGCTTACAATCGAGCGACTTCTGTTTATTTGGTAGACCGTGTGGTTCCTATGCTTCCGGAAAATTTGAGCAATGTAGCCTGTTCACTTCGGCCCAATGAAGATAAATATACTTTTTCGGCGGTTTTCGAAATGAATGACAATGCCAAAGTTATCAACGAATGGTATGGTCGTACCGTAACCCATTCCAACCGCAGGTTTACTTATGAAGAAGCCCAGGAAATCATCGAAGGAGCCGATGGTGATTTTAAAGATGAAATCCTTACCATGGACAAACTTGCTAAAATCCTTCGTAAAAAGAGAATGGATGACGGCGCGATTGCTTTCGATAAAATCGAAGTTAAATTTGAATTGGACGAAAATGATAATCCGGTTGGAACCTATTTCAAAATCAGCAAAGATGCCAATCATTTGATTGAAGAATTTATGCTTTTGTGCAACCGAAAAGTCTCTGAATTCGTTTCTACCAATCAAGAAGGCAAACCCAACGGAAATACTTTTGTGTACCGTGTACATGACGATCCCGATATGGATAAACTACAGGATTTGAGGCTTTTCATCAAACAGTTCGGCTATACCTTAGATTTGAGAAACAGCAAAACCATTACCAAATCCATGAACCAATTGTTGCAGGATGTAAAGGGAAAACCGGAAGAAAACCTAATCGAAACCTTGGCAGTGAGGACGATGAGCAAAGCCATTTATTCCACCGATAATGAAGTCGGGCATTACGGCTTGGCATTCAGGTATTATTCGCATTTTACCTCACCGATTCGCCGTTATCCTGATATGATGGCGCACCGTCTCCTCCAACATTATTTAGAAGGCGGGAAATCCCCTGCAGCAGCACCCTATGAAGACAAATGTATCCACAGTTCCGCTCGTGAAAAATTAGCGACAGAAGCAGAAAGAGATTCCATTAAATTCATGCAGGTGAAGTACATGCAACAGTTTGTAGGAGAAGAATTTTATGGGTTTATTACGGGTGTTCAGGAATATGGGATTTTCGTAGAAATTCCGGAAACCCGGTGTGAAGGTATGATCCGCTTGAGGAATATGGAAGAAGATTCGTTTTATTTCGACCAGAAAAATTATGCGATTGTGGGTAGAAAATCCGGTATTACTTACCAATTGGGCGATAAAGTACTGATTAAAGTTGCTAAAGCCGATTTAAGAAATAAGCAACTGGATTTTGAATTGTTGGGTTAAAAATTAATCTTTATCTACTCCGCTTGTATCGTTGAACATCTGATTTCTACGGTCGTTAGCCTCTTGGAAAATTCTGTCGATTTCTTCTTCTTTGATTTGAGTTCCCTTGTTCGGTTTTATGACTTTCAAAGGTTCTTCACTTGTTTTAATTGAATTAACAACATAAAGATTTGTCATCGGAAATTCCTTTGATTTTATTTCTACCTCCAAAATGATTCCCGGCAATCCCCAGAATTCCGCTGGTCCGTGTGATAAGGAAAATTTGGGAGCATACCAAGCTGTAACGGAATTTCCTGCTTTGTCAGTAGTGGTAGCCTTTCTTGTTTCATAGCCCGAAACGATTTTAGTTTCCCTTGAAATTTCCCAATCGAAGATATAAAGGGGGTCGAACGAATGATATTTCTTATCGTAAACATTGAAATCTTTAATCTGAACCGAATCGGTCAGACTATGATAAGTAGTGCCAAAACCTGCAGGGGCATAACGTATTACAGGCATGTTCGGATCCTGATTGTTGCTTATCTTTTCGATGTATGTAAAGGAAGATTCTTTGTTGGAAATAATCATCTTGTACGTTGCCGGCTCCGGCATTTCATTCATACTGATTTGATCTTTACCGTAAACAGGGTCGTTCTTCAAAATTTCTGCTTTTTCCTCTTCTCCCAATTTTTTTATTGTCTGAGCTGAAAATTCTAATTCCAGTTCCTGTGCAAAGACACTAAATCCTATTATTGACAGAAGGATAAAAATTTGATTTTTCATAAAAGTCATTATAGCTCCAAAAATAGGTATTTATAGTTCTTAAAATGGAATAGGCCTTTAAAAATAATTTATACTTAACTTGCCTTCCCAATGGAGTTTTTTGGAAACGCAATAATCGTAGGAATTATTCTCAGTCTGGTATTGATTGGGCCTGTATTTTTCATGTTGCTGGAAACCAGTGTGTCAAGAGGATGGAAGGCAGCTATCACGCTTGACTTAGGGGTAATTACCGCCGATGTATTGTGTATTTTGGTTGCCTATTACGGAAGTAAGGATCTCGCCGGGAAAATCAAAGAAGAGCCATCGATTTTCATTTTCGGCGGTTTTTTTATTTTTATTTATGGCCTGATCATGTATATTTCCAAGCCCAATTTTAAGCTCAGAAACCTGAGCATTTTGAACCGGAATTATTTCAAATTATTCATGAACGGTTTCCTGCTCAACATTTTGAACATCGGCGTCATCGTTTTCTGGTTTTTCATAGTTGGAACCGTCGTCATCCAATATCCGGATCAGAGAGATGTTTTGATGTATATGGGAATTGTCCTAGCCACCTTTTTCATCATTGATTTGTTCAAAATTTTTCTTGCCCATAAAGTAAAGGAAAGTTTTACGGTTCGACGGATTTTTTACCTGAAAAAGACGATTGGGTTTATCCTCATGATTTTTGGAATCATTGTGATTCTAAAGGGATTCGGTGTTTTTGCCAATATTGACGAACAGATTGAAAGCGGATTGCCGATTTAATGGATTGCTGCGTTGACTTTTTCAAGAATCATTTCAGGGGAAATTTTTTTGAAATAATCGAGATGTTTTGATTTTTCGGGTTCTTTCCCAAATACGGAAGTAGGCCGTTGTGTCAAAGTTTCATCCTGAATCACGTCTTCATAAGATTGGCCGTAACCCAAAAATCCCATGTAAGGATGGGTGTTCCCCCAGATTGATATGACCCGTGTCCCAACCATCGAAGCAAGGTGCATATTGGCAGAATCCATCGAAACCATTAATTTGAGTTTTTTGATTAAGCTTAATTCTTCTTTCAAACTGAATTTTCCCGCGACCGAAACGATATTTGGGTTTATTTCCGCCCATTTTTCCAATTCTTCCGCCTCCGATTTTCCTCCGAACAGATAAACTTTGATCCCCTTTTCCGCTATTTTTACAGCGATAGAGCGCGTATTTTCCAGTGGATACATTTTGCCTTCATACATGGCGATGGGCGCAATTCCGATGGCGTTTTCTTTGGTGGAAATGTTTTTTGGCAATCGATGGCTGAGTTGTACATCAAATCCCAAATCTCGGAATACGTCCGCATACCGTTCTATCATTGGCTTCAACGGTTTACGGATTTTATTTTTAAGTTTGGTCAAAGCTTTTCTTTCATTTCTCCCCTTGTCCAAAGTGGCAGATTTCACTTTTCCGAATGCAAAAAACAAGCGTAAGATTTTTGTACGCAAAACGTTGTGTAAGTCAGCTACTCCATCGAATTCATTTTTTCGCAGTTCTTTATACAATCGATAAATTCCCCGAACGCCTTTGTGTTTTCCTTCTAAATCGGCCGAAATAAACGTTAATTGCGGTAAATCTTCAAATAAAGGACTGAATTTTTCACGGGAAAGAAAAGTAATTTGGACGTGTGGATTTTGCCGGATGAATTCTGCCAATAATGGAACCGTGAGTGCCACATCGCCCAAGGAACTGAAACGCATGGCGAGAATTCTGTAAACAGTTTTTTTTTCCATCAATGTCCCGTTGATTTTTCTTCGTCCAAAATGACCATTTCCAAATCCATCCCTTCCTCGAGTTTTTGATGCACTTTGTCAATTTCTTCTCTTGAAACCGAAATATATTCTTCCAAATTATGGCTGTGCTTGGAAAGTTTTTTAAGTGAAGCCCGATCGGCTATTTTGAAAATCTCGCCTTGCCTCAGCGCGTCTTGATGGTTCAAACCCAGTTCCTGCAAAGCATCAACACCTACTTGGATAGCGGTATAAAATGTTTCCCGATAAACTTTCTCGTAACCATGGTTCAAGTAATGGTAAGCGTCAAACCTGTTACGGGCGCGAATTAGGACTTTTAATTTGGGAAAGTGTTTTTTAACCAAATCGACTAATTTTTGGTTGATTTCGGGCGGATCAATCGCGGCGATCAACAAATCGGCTTCATCGGCTTTGGCGGCTTTCAAAGTGTTGAGATTGGTGGCGTCTCCAAAATAAACGGCATACCCTAATTTTCTCAATAAATCAACACGTTCGCTGTCATTATCCAAAACAGTCGCATGGAAACCACAGTGTTTCACAATTCTGCCTACGGTGTTACCAAAGTCGCCATAGCCCGCGATGATTACTTTTTTATCCGTTGTGGATGAGAAATCAAAGGCCGGATCGTCTTCCAATCCGCCGCTTTTGGCTTTTTTCATCCCCACCAAAGGGACAATCCACTTTTCGTTTACAATCAATAAAATAGGTGTTAAAGTCATGGTCACGGCCGTCGTTGCGAGCAGCAAATCATGCCATTGTTTGGGAATCAATTGCAGTTGATTGGTTAAGTTCAGAATCACAAATGCAAATTCCCCGATTTGAGACAAAAGTAAAGCAAAAAGTATATTTTGGTTCATTTTTAATTTGAAGACATAACCGGCAACCAATAACACAACCGCCTTAATTGCCATGATCCCGAACGACATCGCCAAGATGGTAAGAGGTTCATTTATGATTAAATTGAAATTGATGGTTGAGCCTACGGCAATGAAAAACAAGCCCAACAACAATGCTTTGAAGGGTTCAATGTCGCTTTCCAATTGGTGTTTGTATTCACTGTTGGCCATCACGACACCTGCCATAAACGCTCCTAACGCAGGACTCAGACCGACATAAGTCATCAATACAGACACACCGATTACCAACATCAGCGCGAAGGAAGTAAAAAGTTCACGAACCTGTAAGCGAGCAATGTATTTGAAGAATGGATTGACGATATAGTTTCCAACAAAAATGATAATCCCGATGGCTGATAGAATGGCCAAGGTTTTCATCCATCCCGGTGCACCGTCCAGTAAAGTGTCATGCGCATGTTCGGTCACAATAGTAGAACTGACCGCCAACAAAGGTAGAATGGCCAACATGGGAATAACCATGATGTCTTGAAATATCAACACAGAAAAACTGGCCTCACCGCTTGGGGTTTTAGTCAAACCTTTTTCCGAAAGGGTTTGCAGGATAATCGCCGTAGATGACATGGCAACGGCACAACCGATAGCCAGTGAAGAGGCGAAACTTAATCCCAAAAAGTGGAAACAAACCGGTAAAATAAGCAGAATGGTTCCGATTAGTTGGATACTTCCGATGCCTACTATTTTCTTTCTCATTTTCCAGAATGCTTTCGGATCCAATTCCAACCCGACCAAGAAAAGCATCATCACGACACCGAATTCCGCCGTGTGCATGATGTCTTCTGTTTCTTCACCAGAGCTAAGGCCCAAGAACGGCCCTAAAACAAAAGGTCCAATCAGAACACCGGCCACCAAATAACCCAATACCGAGCCTAACGCCAATCGCTTGGCAATGGGCACGCAGATAATGGCCGCTAAAAGATAAATAAAAGCCTGAAACAGAGAAAATCCTTCCATGGATGACTAAGATTTGTTTTTTGCCCGAAAGGCGATTGCGTAAAACTTGAACTGCTTGATCATCGCCAAAAGGCCGTTTGCGCGGGTTGGGGAAAGAAACTCCTGCAAACCGATTTCTTCAATGAACTTGGTTTCGGAACTCAGGATTGCCTCCGGTGTTTGGTAGTTATACATCCTGACCAACAAAGCGGCTAAACCTTTTGGTAAAATGGCGTCGCTGTCTGCCTCGAAAACAATTTTAGTTCCTTCCATTTTCGCATCTAACCACACTGTGGATTGGCAGCCTTTGATGATTTTGTCTTCCGATTTTTTATCTTCCGGAAAGGGTTTCAAACTTTTACCCAATTCTATTAAATGTTCATAACGCTCTTCCCAGTCTTCAAAAAAGGAAAATTCATCAATAATTTCTTCTTGAATTTCTTGTATGGTCATCCCACAAAGATAAATAAAATGGAAAATAAACAATTTCAAGAATTGAAAATGCTAATTTTGTATGCGTTTCCTGATTCAAACTACAAATTATTCAATGAAAATACTTGCGCTGGACAACAACCACAAACTTTTAATCGAAGGTTTGGCGAAAGCCGGATTTAAGGTTGCCGAAGACTATTTTTCCAGCCGTAAAGAAATAATGAAAACCATTTCAGAATACGATGGGGTAATTATCAGAAGCCGGTTTCCGATTGACAAAGAGTTTTTGGAACAGGCCCAAAACCTGAAATTTATCGGCCGTGTCGGAGCCGGTTTAGAAAATATCGATGTGGAATTTGCCAGGGAGAGAAACATCGCTTTATTCAATGCGCCGGAGGGAAACCGAGATGCGGTAGGAGAGCACGCATTGGGCATGTTGCTGATGTTGATGAACCGATTGAAAATTGCTGACAATGAATTCAGAAATGGGATTTGGAAACGTGAAGAAAACCGGGGTGATGAGTTAAAGGGGAAAACGGTTGGAATAATCGGCTATGGAAATATGGGCAAGGCTTTCGCACAAAAACTCAAAGGTTTTGAAGTGGAAACGGTTTGTTACGACATCCAAACAAATCTGGGCGATGAGTATGCTCAACAGGTAAGTTTATCGGAGTTTTTTGCAGAATCGGACATCGTGAGTCTGCACACCCCACAAACTCGGGAAACGAATGGAATGGTTCACGAAGGTTTTATTCAATCATTCCGGAAACCCTTTTATTTTATCAATACGGCGAGGGGAAAATCGGTAGTGACCAAGGATTTGGTTAAAGCACTACAGACCGGCAAAATTAAAGGAGCTTGTTTGGACGTGCATGAATATGAAAAATCTTCATTCGAAAAATTAGACACGAATGAATTGACGGAGGATTTTAAATTCCTTCTCCAGTCCGAAAAAGTGATTTTGACGCCCCACATTGCGGGATGGACACACCAAAGCGGAATCAAGCTTTCAGAGATTATTTTGAACAAAATTTTGGATTGGAAAGGAAAAAATGGCTAAACTTGCAAAATAATTCGGGGATGTAGCTCAGTTGGCTAGAGCGCTTGCATGGCATGCAAGAGGTCGTGGGTTCGAGCCCCATCTTCTCCACCAAAGCATTTCGGACGAAGTGCTTTTTTATTTTTACATTTATGGGATGAAAAAAATTCTCGCATTTACGGGTAGTAACCATTCCAAGTCGATTAACCGGCAATTGATGCGTTTTGCATTGGAGTTGGTCGATAAAAATAGGTTTGAAATAGAGGAAATTGATTTACAGGATTTTGAGCCGATTATGCTTTCCATTGATGAACAGCGGGAAAACGGAATACCTAAAGAAACAAATGCTTTATACGAACGGATGCAGGAATACGATGGATTTATCATTGCAAGTCCGGAACACAACGGTTCGACGCCCGCTTTTCTCAAAAATATCACCGATTGGCTTTCACGCAAGGATTTGAAGTTTTTTGACGGAAAACCGCTATTGTTATTGAGTACATCCAATGGAAAAAACGGCGGCAAAACCAATATCCGGTTTTTGGAGGACAGTTACAAGCGATTTTCCGCCAATGTTTCAGGAACATATAGTTTGCCTGAATTCAAAATAAATTTTCAGGATGGTAAAATTTCGGATGGACAAGAAACTGAAAAACTGAAAGAAAGCATTGCCGCTTTTGAGGAATTATTCCATTAAAAAAGCACCAAGTTTTCTTGATGCTTTGAACTATTAATTTCAAATTTTAAATCAATTTTCGCCTGCTTCTGTTTTGGCCTCTTCTACCATTTTATCATTGGCGGTAATGGCAAACTCTACCCTTCGGTTTTGGGCACGACCGGCATCAGTGCCATTATCTGCTCTGGGTGCGGCCTCGCCTTGACCAAGTGAAGATAATCTGGAAGTAGGAATTCCTTTAGATTTCAAATAGGAAACCACTGAAGCCGCCCTCCTTTCCGAAAGGCCTTGGTTATAGGCTTCAGAACCCTTGCTGTCCGTGTGCCCTACGACAAGTATGTCGGTATCGGGATATTCTTGGAAAATACCGATTAATTGATCCAAATTCGACATTGCTTCAGAAGTTAAATTGGAACTGTCATAACCGAATCGCACATCGGACTCTTCATCCAAGATGAGCTGAATCCCTTCAGCAGTTCGGATGACTTCTGCGCCGGGAAGCGTATTTTCGATTTTTTCCGCTTGTTTATCCATCTGGTTTCCGATTACTCCTCCGGCTACTCCACCGACTACGGCACCGACGATAGCACCCAAAGCAGCGTTGTCGCCTTTTCCAACGTTATTTCCTAAGACTCCACCAATTACCGCTCCGGACGCCGCCCCAACAGCTGCACCCCGTTGGGTATGGTTCGTGTTTTTAACGGCATTACAACTTGATAATACCAAACCGGAAGCGATGAGTATAGTTAGTAAATTGATTTTCATTGATTTCATAATATGTTGTTTTTAAGTTGTTTATTGATTTTTCTGAAAGGTATAGTGAATGTTAATCGGTTTTCCATCAAATAATAAATCCTGAACCAAGGCAATGGAGGAACCCGTATTGGAAGTGATTCTTAATTTGTAACCGTCCACAACATTTTTAGGCCTTTCATCTCCGATACGTTTGAAATTGAAATAAGATTGCCCGCCTTCCTCGGTTATAAACCATTTGATTTTATTGGTTTGTTGCGGACAATCGCTGCCGGAACCTAAAGTGTAAGTTCCGCTTGCGTTATTTTGAACCAATTCCCAAGAACTGCCTTCATAACATTTGAGGCTTGCTTCGTCAAAAACATTCACCATCACAGATTTTTCATTAACTCCCGAAATTGAAACATCGGTAACTGTCCAACTGCCACGCATTAATTTTTCACTATCGGCAATTGCTTTGGTATTGGTACACGCAACAAATGCAAACGCCCAGATACCGATAAAAATCATTTTTTTCATAGTCTTGATTTTAATTTATTGTTAAACCCACAAAAAACGACCGTTATAAGTTTGATTTGCGCGGTTTTTTCCTAAAAAAGGTCACGCAGGATGGTAGCGTTTAAAACAAAAGCCTATTTGCCTTTATTTGAGGTCAAGCTTGATTTTATATACCAAAGAAGAAAAATTCCCGGTAAATAACCCATTTAAATTTGAAATGAGTGCAATCAATATAGCTCTTAAAAACCCCCACTTTTTTCTTTTATATTTTTCTGAAAGCAGACTTATATAAAAGCTATCAAACCATAACGGGTAGGTATTTTCAATTTTCATACCAAAACGGGCAAACAGGAGCTGCATGGATTCGGGAGAAAAGTGCCAAAGATGGCGGGGAACGTCGTATGCGGCCCAATATTCTTTGTAAAATTTTGCGTCGAAAGATTGGTAGTTGGGAACGGCAATGAAGATTTCACCGTCCGGGTTGAGGTGGGTTTTGAGTTCTTCAATGAATTCATAGAGATTGGGAATATGCTCCAGAACATGCCATAAAGTAATCGTATCAAAAGTGGTCGGAATATCTTTTAATTCTGAATAATGTAAAACTTCTTTTCCTAACTTTTGGATGGCGATATTCTTGGCAACGGGATTGGGTTCAACTCCTGAAATTTCCCAATTCTTTTTTTTTGCATACAACAAAAAGTCACCCGTACCGCAACCGTAATCCAATAATTTCATTCCCGATTCTGGCCGTTTAAGTCTTTGGAATTTCTGCCGTATGTTCAATTTTTTAATCCACTGATAGGCCTTGTCGGTCATCTTTTCTTTGGCATCCGAATGAGAAATATAGTCTTCGCTATCATAATAAGGATTTAAATTCTCTGGCCTTGGATGGGTTTCGAGGAAACCAAATTCTGGATTCCTTTTAAGGAAAAATTCTTCTTGAGTTAAAAAGTAATCCTTCAAATGGAGTTCAATATAGCCGGAATCAGTTGTATTTAAATGTTCTGTATCCATTGTTTCACGTGGAACGATTTCACCTGCCCATATAAATTAATAAAATACTGATGTCAGAGGGAGAAACCCCACTTATTCTGGAAGCTTGAGCAATCGTGTCCGGCCGTGTCTTCTCGCGCTTTTGTTTGGCCTCGGTGGACAGGGAAAGAAGTTGGGAATAATCGAAATTTTCAGGGATTTTTAAATTCTCCAAACGTTTCAATTTATTTGCGTTTTCTTCCTCTTTCTTGATGTATCCACGGTATTTGATTTGAATTTCAGACTTCTCTAATTCTTCTTCTGTGAGCCCGTAATCATTTGCAAAGCCTTGAACGCGTTCAATGGGTAATAGGTCATTAATCCCAATTTCCGGCCGGGAAAGGACGGTAAACATTTTCATGCTTTGGGTAATAGGCATTCCCTTGTTTTGTTCAATACTTGGATTAATTTCTTCCGGCAGAATGGAGTTTTTTTCAAAAAACCGAACCATTTTTTCGACTTTTCCTTGTTTATCTTCCATTCTTCTCAGTCTTTCATTGGACGCCAAACCGACTTGATTCGATAAAGGAGTTAATCTTTCGTCGGCATTATCCTGACGAAGCAAAATTCGGTATTCCGCTCGCGAGGTAAACATTCTATAAGGCTCTTCGGTTCCTTTTGTAATAAGGTCGTCGATTAAAACACCAATATAAGCTTCGTTTCTTTTCAGGATGAAAGGGTCTTTTTCGTTTACTTTTAAATGCGCATTCATACCTGCAATTAAGCCTTGGCTTGCCGCCTCTTCATACCCGGTAGTTCCATTGATTTGACCTGCAAAGAACAGATTACCAATGAGTTTTGTTTCCAATGAGTGTTTCAATTGGGTGGGCGGAAAATAATCGTATTCAATGGCGTAGCCAGGTCTGAATATCTTAGCTTTTTCGAATCCTGGAATGGATCGGATGGCGTTTGCCTGTACATCATCCGGCAATGAAGTTGAAAACCCGTTTACATAGATTTCTACCGTGTTCCAACCTTCCGGTTCGGCGAAGATTTGGTGTCTTTCCCGTTCGGCAAAGCGGTTGATTTTATCCTCAATAGAGGGGCAATATCGCGGCCCGGTACTTTGAATCGCGCCGTTGAACATGGGGGAGCGGTCGAAACCTTCCCGTAACAAATCATGAACTGTCGGGTTGGTATAGGTAATCCAACAACTTCGTTGTTCATTGAGTTTAGGGGTCTCTGTATAGGAAAATTTTTTAGGGTTTTCGTCCCCTTTTTGTTCTTCCATTTTTGAATAATCCAAAGACCTTCCGTCTACACGCGGAGGTGTTCCGGTTTTCATCCGGCCGGAATCAAATCCGAGACTAACCAATTGCTCTGTAATGCCTCTAGCTGCTTTTTCTCCCATTCGTCCACCACCAAACTGTTTGTCACCTATGTGAATGAGGCCGTTCAAAAACGTTCCATTGGTAAGAATTACGGCTTTGGATCGGATTTTCATACCCATCCCGGTGCGGACACCTACGACTTGGTTTTTTTCGATTAGAAGCCCGTTGACCATGTCTTGGAAGAAATCCACGTTGGGATTTCTTTCCAGTGTCAGCCGCCATTCTTCTGCAAACCGCATTCGGTCTGATTGGGCGCGTGGGCTCCACATGGCCGGGCCTTTGGACAGGTTCAACATTTTAAATTGTATCATGGTTTTGTCGGTCACGATTCCCGACATTCCGCCGAGTGCGTCGATTTCACGTACAATTTGCCCTTTTGCAATTCCGCCCATAGCAGGGTTACATGACATTTGTGCGATGGCCTGTAAGTTCATGGTTACCAAAAGCACTTTTGAGCCCATATTGGCTGCAGCCGCCGCAGCTTCTGCGCCCGCGTGTCCCCCACCCACTACAATTATGTCATATTCAGTCAAAAACATATTCAAATCTTGATTCGTTCCACGTGGAACATTATTTAAATTAAGACGAATTTGAGATAAAAATCTTCTAATTCAGTCATTTTTTGTTTTTCCAATTCGGTTTTATCGCCATAACCCATAAAATGCAATACACCATGAATCATCACTCGTGCCAATTCGTTTTTGAATTCAGTCTGATTTTCTTTTGCATTCTCAGTAATTCGGTCAACACTGATGTAAATATCGCCGGTTAAATCGGAACCCTGAGAATATTGAAAACCGATGACATCGGTATAATAATCATGGTTTAAATAATCGCGGTTGATTTCTAATAAATATTCATCATCGCAAAATATATAATTGAGTTCTCCAATGCTGAAACCTTCTTTTTGAACCGATTCTTTTATCCAGTTTTTCCAAACACGGGAATCCTTTAACTTAAAGTCGGTTTCATAGAAGAATGCAATCATTTTGCAAAGTTAAAACCAAAATCCGAGAGAAACATTGAATAAGCCTGATTTTGTGTAAGGTGAATAAGTCCAGTAACCGTTGATCGGCCCCAGCGGACTGTCATAACCATAGCTTAGGCCATAGCCGGTATATTTGTATTGGAATAATTGTAAATCGTTGAAATCATTTTCTACATTCCCCATATTGTAAAAAGCGGTTAAATAATGATTTTTTAAAATTTTTGTTTGAATAGCGGTTCCTAAAACCATTTTGTTGTCACCTGAAACCGTAAAGAAGGGCAAGCCGTAAAAACGGGTATAATTCATAAAATTTTGTTCCACATAACCACCCAAAGTAAATTTCTGTGCAATTGGGGGGAAATTACTGAAATAGGTTCCAAAAGATCCGAATAATCTGGCCGATGCCCAAGGACTTATAGGGCGATTTATTTCAAAAGAAGTTGAAATAGAGGATGTTTCATTGAAATTGTCCGCATTGGATTGAAATAAATACTTAAATTCACCATCGAATTTTACACCTTGTCGGGGAAAGTTAGGGTTGCTCCGGGTGTCACCTCGCAGATAGCCGTAAACGCTCATATAATAACTGTTCTCAATTCTACGAAACGGGCTGTCAACGGGTAAATTATTGGTTTTTATATTTAAATATTGATGCTCGACGCCTCCGCCGACTGCATATTTTTCATAAAGTGTTGATTGTACATAAAATTGATTGATGAATTCGTCAAATTGATAATCCAGCGTGAGCGGATTAGCCTCCGGATTAAAATTTGAAATGTCCGTTTCAGTATCAAATTGCATAAAATAAGAATTAATCCCAAAACTGGGATAATAGCCATTATCAACATAATAATTGAATTCGTATCGCGGAAAATCCCCTAAAATTAAATCCCCCGAAAAAATGGAATTATCAACCAAAAGGTGCTTCGCGGTAAAGTTCAACAACAAACCGGTTTTAAATAAGTCATCATAATGGAGACCGAATTTGATGGATTGCTTGGTCGGTTTTTCACGAATCACGATAACCATCTTTTTATGGCCGTCCTCATTATCAATCAACCTATAAAAAACCTTATTGAAATTTCCGGTAGCGTACAAACGCTGTATCCCATCTTTGATGTCATTGTAGCCAGTCAACTGAGGAGGCTTTATTCCCACTTTTCCTTTGATATAAGAACGGTTGTAAGCATCCAATCCTCTGATCTCTAAGTCTGTAATCAGAACATATTCTTCATGTTCAACGGGTCTTCGTTTCGGAATAAGGTTTCCCTGAAGAGCTGCAACCTTCTCTAATTCTGGAAGAATGGCTTTGGCAGCCTGATAGCCTGCCGATACAATACTGTCCTTGGCGTCAAAACTGGTAACGCCGTAACCTTCTAAGTCGGGTTTAATCGAAACATCCACCAATTGGCTTTGTTCATTTGATTTTTCCGCAATGTTGTAAGTGATGATTTGCTCGATCACCTTCGTGGCGGAATTGAGGTATTCTTGACTCAATAGCCCTTCTTGCAAATCTACACCAATAATGATATCAGCACCCATGTCAATCACTTCCTGCACCGGGTAATTGTTTTTTACACCTCCGTCTATGAACATTTCACCATCGATGAAAACCGGTTCCAATAAAGTAGGATAAGCACCACTGGCCATGACGACCTGCGGCAAATAACCGGAACGGAAAACAACCGATTCCCCGGTACTCAATTTGGTGGCAACACAGACAAAAGGGATAGGAAGTTTATTGAAATCATTCACTCCATGAACATGCCGAAAAAGATAAGTTAATGCCTCCGTAGTACCTTGGCCACTCGACAAAGCGTTGGGGAAACTCAATTTGAAATTGTCAAAAGGCAACTCCAAGATGTATTTTTCTCGGTAGGATTTATCAAAAAAAGGCAAATCAGTCCTCGACTTTTCATTTAACAACATCCTGTTCAAATCTAAAGTATACATGATTTTCTCTAATTCTGTCGCAGAATACCCGGATGCATACAGGCCGCCGATAATAGCTCCAATGCTGGTTCCACCGATGTAGTCTACTTGGATTCCCGCCTCTTCCATTACTTTTAACACGCCAATGTGGGCATAACCTTTGGCCCCTCCCCCGCTTAACACCAATCCCACCTTTGGGCGCGCTGGATTTTGGGCGAAAAGGCACCCTAAGAGCAGCATCAAAACCAATCCCAAATAAATGCGCATAAATCCTTATTCTTCAACAAATGTACAATAAACCAACTCATCGAAAATAACAATTAATCTTCCCTACTATTGCCGTATTTATGTTAATTTTGCGGTAAATAGTTCGGATGAAAGTTGCAGTAATAGGTGCTACCGGGATGGTAGGCAGGATAATTTTGAAAGTTTTGGAAGAAAGAAATTTCCCGGTTTCGGAACTGATTCCGGTCGCCTCTGAAAACTCCGTCGGGAAAACCGTCGAATTCAAAGGAACCGCCTATACAATCTTCGGTATTAAAGATGCGATACTACAAAAGCCGGATATCGCTCTGTTTTCAGCCGGTGGAGAAACTTCCCGCGAATGGGCACCAAAATTTGCAGAGGCAGGGACGACTGTTATCGACAATTCCTCTGCCTGGCGGATGGAACCGGGCATCCCTTTGGTGGTTCCTGAAATCAATGCAGACAGCATACGAGTTGAAGACAAAATCATTGCAAACCCCAATTGCTCTACGATTCAATTGGTTATGGTTTTGAGCCCTTTACACCAAAGATACAAAATCAAGCGGGTCGTGGTTTCCACCTATCAGTCCGTTACCGGAACCGGTAAAGAGGCCGTGGAGCAATTAGAAGGTGAAATCGCTGGAAAAAACCCGAAGAAAAAATACCCTTACCAAATTTTTAAGAACGCCCTTCCCCACTGCGATATTTTTGAGGATTCAGGCTATACGAAGGAAGAAATGAAGATTTCACGTGAAACCCAAAAAATCCTCAATGACACTAATATTGCCTTGACCGCAACGGCCGTTCGAGTCCCGGTTCAGGGCGGACATTCCGAGTCGGTTAATGTGGAATTTACCCAAGATTTTGAAGAAGCAGAAATCAGAAAAATTCTGCACCAAACGCCGGGGATTGTTTTGCAGGACAACCCGGAAACCAATACCTACCCCATGCCTTTTTATGCGGAGGGAAAAGACGATGTTTTCGTAGGAAGGATTCGCCGGGATTACTCCCAACCCAACACGCTCAATATGTGGATAGTCGCCGATAATTTACGGAAGGGGGCCGCTACCAATGCTGTCCAAATTGCAGAATATTTGGTTCAAAATAATTTGGTTACCGCTCTTGCCAAGGTTTAATTCATGCAAATCGAAAGCCCTCAAAATCCGAAAATCAAAAACCTGCTGAAGCTCCGCGAAAAATCCCGGGAAAGAAAAAAGCAAGGTTTGTTTGTGGTAGAAGGGATTCAGGAAAATGAGTTGGCATTGGCCGCAGCATTTGAACCGGTGGAATTTTTTATTTGTGTACCGATTTTCGATGGTTCTTTGAACCTCTCTGAATTCCAAAAGGTTACCGTTTCTCCAAACGTATATGAAAAAATTGCATACCGTGGTACCACAGCAGGTTTAATCGGTGTATATAAATCCAAAACAAATAATTTAGAAGAAATTCGACTTTCCGAAAATGCTTTGGTTGTCGTTTTGGAATCGGTCGAAAAACCCGGAAATTTGGGCGCGATTTTACGAAGTTGCGACGGAGCCGGAGCAGATGCCATTATCGTTTGTGACCCATTGACCGATTTTTACAACTCAAATGTAATCCGAAGCAGCGTAGGAACGGTTTTTACCAATCAATTGGGATCTGACAGTTTCGAAAATGTAGTTCATTGGCTGAAAAAAAATAAGTTGAAAATTGTTTCAACTTATTTGAATGAATCAACCCAAAATCTATATGAAATCGACTTCCATCCCAAAACGGCTTTGATTTTTGGAACGGAACATTCAGGTTTGACAAACGAATGGTTGGAACATTCTGACCAGACCATAAAAATCCCGATGAATGGAAAAGTGGACTCCTTAAATGTGAGCAATGCGGTTGCGATTTGTATTTACGAAGCGGTTCGACAGAAGAATTATTCAAAAAGCTGATGCAACACATCCAGTGATTTCGGGCGTCGGAAATCCGCAATATGGAGTTCATAATATTGAATCATGATGTCCAAAGCTCTTCTTCTTTGGGTTTGGTTGAAACTTCTGTTTTCCATCGGTGGAAAATCCAAGGAAACTAAACGTTTAAATAAATTCAAATCGGTGCCTCCAATTTCAAAACCCGAATTTAAGTTGTTTGTAGAAGTTCCGTTTACCAAATCAAAATAGGGTAGATCATCTGAAAAATGCGGATAAAAACCGAGAAATCTCGTGAAATTCATTAAAAACCAAAGGTGAAAATCTGCATAATTTGATTTCAGAGCATCAAATACATTTAATTTTTCTGATATAAAACCAAACAAAGAGGGATTGGGTTCTTCTTCCTTTAAAACGGCATTCAATGTTTCGCCCAAGAAAAATACAACCGCCATTTTGAGCGGCTGAAAATAGAGTGAACCGTAGTAGGCCTCCGCTTCAAATTGCTTTAAATAAGCCAAATGATTGCCGTTTTTATCTTCGTAAATGATTTTAATCCGGTTCAAAGTGGTGAAAAGGGAGGCCTTTTTGTTTTTTCCCGAAAAAGCATTTTTAAGAATAAAGGATTTGGCTCCAAACCTTTCGGTATAACAACGGATGATAAGCCCCGTATCTCCATATTTCAAGGAAGAAAGAACGATGGCCGAAGTTTGGACTTCCATTTTATCGGACGATGGCTATTTTGGTTTGTTTGTTTTCAGATGCGTCGCGGTTGGTCATCAATACCAGATAAATCCCCGAGGCGACGGGTTTTCCATTCATGTTTTTCGTGTCCCATTCCGCTACACCTCCGGCCGCCTTCGTTTTATAAATCAAGTTCCCGACCACGTCCACAATCCTCACATCGGC
>JAEZDQ010000187.1 GCA_023433225.1 Bacteroidota bacterium
CTCTACAGCAAAGGTGGCATCGCTGTTATTGTTATCCACGAACTGGAAAAAGACAAGCTGATAGGTACTGTTCCATTGCAGATAATATTCAAAAACGGGGTTTTCTTTGTTTCCGTCAAGGGTCAGGTATTTTGTCGTTACGCCTGTTACCTGCGAAAAATCTACCAAATCGGCATTATTCTTAAATTCCCAATCGGCAGGATAGTACGGTAGGTAGTTTTGGGCAAAGGCGAGGTTGGCAAGCACGCAACCCAAAATAGTCAGTATGTTTTTTGTTGTTTTCATCACTTTTGTTTTTTAAAGGTTGTTAAACTTTACACCGCAATATTACGCAAAAGGCATAGGGCAAAAAATGGGGCAAATGCCCCATTTTTGTGGGTAATCGAATTGGAGAAAAGTGTAGTATTTGGGTTAAAAAATCGAGAGAAAAATGTAATTTCACAATATAAAACCGAGAGAAAAATGTACAGACAGCAGATTAACAACCTAAAAAAATGGAAGCAGTCCAAGAAAAGAAAGCCCCTTGTATTTTTAGGTGCAAGGCAGGTGGGCAAGACTTATCTTTTGCGGAAATTTGGCAAAACTGCTTATAAACAGTTGGCTTATGTCAATTTTGAGCATCCCAATGCTCCGAAAAATCTGTTTGAGGTGGATTTTGATGCGGACAGGATTATGACCGTACTGAATTCTACCGTAGTTCATTCCCTTGATAAGAGCTTCACGTTGCTTGTTGTTCTTCGCCTCCTGTATAAATCGGATTTCGTGTGCAGATATGCCGTGTTCTTCTACGAGCTTGCGTTTAATTTCGGAGTAGATATTCCATTCGTTCGGCTTATACGTTCCCAAATCTGAGAAGACGAATTGCGTACCTTTCTGTGCGTTGAACTTATTGTAATACTTGGCAATATTATTGGCACAATACGTAGCCTTGTTGTCGGGGTGGTACAACGAAAAGCCATCCGGGCACAAAAGAAATCATGTCGGTTACAATTTCAATTTCAGGTTTAAATGATTTAATGTGTGATTTAACTGCATTGATTCTTTCATCAATTAAATCAGTAGCTTCCTCCGCAGTTTACCCAATTGCAATACACTATACTGCTAATTTGGAAGTTGCCTTTTCATTGTAAATTCCTTTAATCGTAATTACCATTTCGTTTTGATTTCCATAAGTCGTTTGAATGGCTGATGATTGGTTTACAGAATAATTGTTCCCACCGTAGTTAGCATTTCCTGATTCTTGTGCAAAATTAAAAAGGAAGCAAATGGTGAAAAATAAGCTCAATCTTGTTTTCATTTTTTTTGAATTTAAATTATTTCACAAGATTAGTTTCGATTCGTAAAAATGATGCAGCAAAACCGCTTTTCTTTTACTGTAAAGTTTTTCCATAGTTTTACAGTAGATTTACAGCATCTGAATTTTCAATTCGGATTAAATTTGAACCGGAATAAATGAATGAACTCGAAAATTTTCAGGAACTGAAAAAACGGATTTTGGAGACTTACCAAAAGTCCTATCCTCAATTTCAGGGTGACTGGAAAAATTTCAGTTCAAAAGACATTCGGCAGCTCATTGATTTAATCGAAACGGAACTGAAAGAGCGTGTCAGTGAAAAATGGATTTACACCCATCTGAAACCCGAATCCAATGAAAAGTTACCCCGAAAAGATATGCTCGATATTTTTTCAAGGTTTATCGGATTTGCCGATTGGGATGAATTTCTTTATAAAAATCAGGTTATAAATAAAGATTCGGAAACGGCTCCACCTGTATTTAATTCAGATAAATTAAGTCTGAGAAAGCGGCTTGGGCTTTTGCTTTTGTTTATCATTCTTATCGGTTCGTGCATCTATTTTCTAACTGAAAATAAAACCGAATCCAAAATATTGGAGATTAAGAATGAATTCACCAAAGAGCCTGTATCCTCAGATGAGATTCAAGTTTATACCCTTTCAGAGGATGAGAAAATTCCGGTCGAAATAGAAAACTCCAAAATCGAACTAAAAGAAAACGAAAATAAAATCATCATTGAAAGCCCCTATTTCGAAAAGAAAGAAGTGGATATTTCGAATGCCGATAAAGAAATTTTCGTTACACCGGAAGATTATGCAATGGTTTTGAAGAATTTCATCCATTCAGAATTGAAAGATTGGGAAGACCGTAAAGAAAAACTTGATAAAATTTTATCGGACGATTTGGAAGTCATCGTTTTATTAAAGGAAAATCTGGGTGCGGAATATTTAAACAAAACGGAATTTACCGGAAAATTAACCGTTCCGACTTCCGAAACCAAAAAAATGAAAATACTGAACTTGGAAACCAACGCTCAAAAGCAAATAATTTTCATAAGAATCCAACAATTATGAAACTAAATCCTACAAATAATTATTTAATCTCTTCTCATCCTGACGAAAGAAGGATCTGTTTGGGTTTAAAAATGAGATTCCCTACTTCGTTTCGGCTCCGCTCAGCAACTTCTCTGAATGAAAAACTGTTTTTAAAACTGTTCTTTCTTTTTCTTTCAGCCTTGTCATTCGGGCAAAATCTTGAAATTCGACAAGGAATCAAAGCCAATTTTTCACAAAAAAGCATTCAGGTTTATCAGGACAATTCACAGAATAAATTAGACGAATTTTATGAATACCTGACTTTGTATTCAACGGAAAAAGATGTTGAACTGAAAAGCCAAATCCGTGAAAATATTTTCTCAATGGTCAATGGCGAAGTTCAAATTCCGGATTTCTCAAAAGCGGATTCCGATAAAATCAGTTTAGGAGAATTCTTGTCCGAAATCGAGAATAAATCTTTCCAATTTAAAATTAAATTGCACCAAAACCCCGATGAACTTGAAATGAATCAATGGACAAACCCCTATGTTTTATCGGTTTCCCGAAACGAAACAAATTCAGAATTTGAAGTAGAACAAATCATTTATTTCGAACCCAAAGAGAAACAGTTCGGCTCCAAAACAAAAACGGTTTGGGAAATGAAGTTGGGGGATATTCAGTGATAAGGAAGAAGTATAAAATGACCATTTCTATCAAAAACAAGGGACTTACACCATCGCATATAAATTCAATGAGAATTCATCCTGCAGTTCGCGATAGTTATACTTATAATCATATCTGGCATATATGGAATTGATATCTGTTGGGTTTTCAGGGTTTACCGCTTTTTCCGTTTCGTTGTTGATCGCTTCTATCTTATTTTTATAATCCGCATAAGCACCGTGTTTCAACCCGAACGGATAATAATGGTTTTCTTCCAGGATTCTTAAATCCCCGGTTTCCGGGTCTTTGGTATATGATAATCTAATGTTACCTAAGTGGTCAGTATAGTTATAGACATAGTTAAAAATACGGTTGCCCGTGGTACCAAGGGTGACATTTACATAGCCTCCGGCATGGGGGAAGAAGTTTAATTCTCCGCCCGTGTATTGAAATCCGTCTAAGTATTCTACCTCTTTCACCGTGTTGTTGCTTACTCACTTTTTAAAAGTCCTTCGGACTCTATTTTGTAAGAATAAATTTTTATTGAATCTGTTTTTTCTTTTACTAAATAAAATGTTTCCGTTGAATTATACTTTTCCCTTTTTATATCATGAGCTGTAGGCTTCCCATTTTTAGTACGGTTCTAAATTACAAATTATTTTCATTTAATAAAGCTTCTTGGCTTCAGTTCCGCTACGCTTCACTTCAGCCAA
>JAEZDQ010000106.1 GCA_023433225.1 Bacteroidota bacterium
ACAAAAGTATGCGAATGAACACCAATCTGCATTTTTTCGGGATCGTGTCCGAACTGAACATATTGCTGTTTGTAGAATTCGATCAAAGGTTTGAACTGTTTGGGCATTCCGCCGATGATGGCAAAAATAATCGGTAATCCCAATCTTGCTGCCCGAACCACTGATTCCGGCGTTCCACCAACCGCAATCCAAATCGGTAATTCCCGTTCCGGACGTGGATAAATCGTTTGATCTACAATTGGAGCGCGGTAATTTCCTTCCCAATTGATGATTTCATTATGATTTAAATGCACCAGCAATTCCAATTTTTCTTCAAATAGACCATTGTAATCCTTTAAATCATAGCCGAAAAGTGGAAAAGATTCGATGAAACTTCCTCTTCCGGCCATGATTTCAGCACGTCGATTTGAAACTAAATCAATGGTTGCAAAATCCTGGTAAACTTTGACCGGATCGGTCGAGCTTAAAACGGTTACACCACTTCCCAATTTGATCCGTTTGGTAACGGTTGAAAGTGCTGCCAAAATAATTTCGGGTGAGGAAACCGCATAATCTTCCCTATGGTGTTCGCCCATCGAAATTACATCAATTCCGAGTTCGTCGGCCAATTTTACCTGTTCAACTATTTCGTTTAATTTTTGTCCCGCAGGTTGAAATTTGTTGGTTTGGCGATCAAAAGTCAAATCTCCAAACATTCCGATTCCTAATTCCATAATCTAATTTTTACAAATTTAGCTTATCAAGAATCAACCCGCATTGATGAATGTTAAGTTCATTCCGCATAATCCGCGGTTCGGTTTTTATTTTGTAAATTTGGTTTGACAGAAAAATCCCATTCAATGAATACACCCAAATACAATTACGATACGCTCAGCCAAGCGGTCAACAGCTTGGCGGCGAGAGGATACACGACCGATTTCCTCTTGGAAACGGAAAAAGATTGTCTGATTTGTAAAATCAAAGGTGGCGAGGCAAAGGAACTTCCGCCGGAGGAATTTAAAATCGATGAAGTATACCGCTACGAAGGGATGACAGATCCCGGTGATGAAAGCATTGTTTTCGCGATTTCTTCGCCCGTTCATGGAATCAAAGGAATTGTGATTAACAGTTACGGTGCCGACTTCGGTTACCGTTCATCCAAATTGGTCGAACATTTAAGAAAAAGTTTAAAAAATTGAAACAGCCCATCAAAAGACACCCGGCCTTACAGCCTTTGAGCCGAGACCATCATTTCGGTTTGTTATTGTGTTGGAAAATCCGTGAAGGGTTTCGGATGAATGTGGAACCCAAGCGCATCAAAGACTATGCGCAATGGTTCTGGAAAGCGCATTTACAAGTTCATTTCAACGAAGAGGAAGAAGCTTTTGTTTCTATTTTGGGAGAAGATGAACCCTTGATGCAGCAATTGTATGCGGAACACAAGGAATTGAATACCTTGTTTTCGTTTCCGGATGAGAACTGGGAAAGTACCCTCGGGGAAATCGAAGAAAAGCTCAAGGCGCACATCCGTTTTGAGGAACGTGTTTTGTTCCAAAAAATTCAATCGGTAGCTACTGAGGAACAACTCAAAAAAGTGGAAGAACACCATGAGAATGATTTTGATGACAATTGGGCAGACGAATTCTGGTTAAAAGATAAATAATATGAAAACATTCAAATTCAAAACAAACATCAATTGCAATGGCTGCGTCGCGGGCGTAACGCCGTTTTTAAATAAAGTGGAGGGAATCGACTGGAAAGTCGAAATTGAAAATCCCGACAAGATTCTTACGGTTGAAACCCAAAACGCGCAAGAAGAAGAAATCGTGAAAGCGGTCAGAAAAGCAGGATTTGAGATTGAAACGGTCTGATTTTTTCAAAGGGTCTGTAACAAAAAGTTCAATATCCATACTAATCCTTTAAAATTGATTCAATGAAAAAAATCGTATTTGCATTTTCTTTTTTAGCCTCAATCGTTTGGTTAAATGCGCAGGACAAACCTCAATATTTAGAGATTGATTATAAAATGGAAATGAAGTTTGATGTCGAACAAATTCTGGCCGGTGTTCCCGCCCAATGGAAAGCGCAGGTAGAGGAACCGTTGAGACAGGAAATCAAAAAAGGGATTTTTGTCGATTACAAATTGAAGACCAACGGCACGGAATCCGAATACAAAATGCAGGAGAAAATCAACAACGACCAATCACCGGCAGGAATCATCCTTTCACAGATAACCGCGATGGACAAAGAACCTTTGTACAAAGACATCAAAGCGGGTTATTACCTGAAGCCTTATGATATAGGCAAGGCGTATCTGATGAAAGACAGCCTGCAGAATATCCAATGGAAAATCACCAAAGAAAAAGTTCAGATTGCGGGTTTGGATACCTATAAAGCTACCGGCGTAATGAACGATTCTATTCCGGTAACCGCTTGGTACACCCCAAAAATAAATATCAAAGACGGGCCGGACCGATTTTCTGGCTTACCGGGATTGATTCTGAAAACCGAATTCGAAATGAATGGCGCAGGCATCATCATTACCGCAACTAATATTTCAGTCCGGGATGAAGAGATAACCATCAATAAACCCTCTAAGGGCAAAGAGATTTCGGAAAAGGAATTTTATGAAGAAATGAGAAAATTACAGGAACAAGCCAAAGAAATGTATGGCGGAGGAGTCGATACGGATTAATTTTCTACTTAAAAATAATTACAAAGCTGTCTGGTAAAGGCAGCTTTTTTGCTTTCAGTAATTTGTGCTTTACAGCGTTAAATTTTTCCTAAATTCAAATCTATTTGAATTCCAAATGGAAATAAGGTTTATGTTTGGTTTAAACATAAAAACATGAAAAGAATATTGACATTAATTGTTTGCGGCTTTTGCCTGACAGGTTTTACCCAAGAAAGGCTCGTAGTGGAATATGAATCCATAATGGAGTTTGACATGGCGTTTTTTGAATCAAAGATTAGTGAAACTTCAGGTGGTAATACGAAGGAAATTGTCAATGCTTTTAAGGATGAAATGAAAAAGTCCAAATATTATTTATTGCAGCTTACTCCCGACGAGTCTGAATTTACGTATGTTGAAAAAATAAACAATGACCAACCTCAAGAGGGTCGTGTCCGTGTGGAAATGGGTGCTCGTGGTATATTTTATAAAAATTTAAAAGACGGGATTACCGCTGAAACAGTAAATTATCCAAAAGAATACATTCTCAGGGATTCCATTCGGCAATACGATTGGAAAATCACGCGTGAATCCAAAGAAATTCTCGGCTATGAAGTCCGCAAAGCGGAAGCTGTTGTAGATAGCACCACAGCGTTGACAGCATGGTACGCGCCGAAATTGGTTTACAAAAACGGCCCGGCAGAATTCGGCAGCCTTCCAGGGTTGATTCTGCAATTAGAAGAAACCAAAGACAGCGAAGATGAAAAGGCAACACAAATTTATACCGCCATTTCCTTAAAAATAGTGGACGAGAAAAAACCCATTCAGTTTCCGAAAAAAGGGACCATCATTTCAAAAAAGGACTACCAATCCATCATGGATGCAGAAATGAAAAAAATGCAGGATATGTATGGCGGAGGAGTCGATACGGATTAATTTTCTACTTAAAATAATTACAAAGCTGTCTGGTAAAGGCAGCTTTTTTGTATATATTTGATTCTATTCATCCCTTCAATAAAAGACAAAATATATGACAAACTTCTACAAACAAATCCTCTTGGTCACCACTCTCATTTGCCTATATGATTTCGGATTCAGCCAAACCAACGAAATTAAAATTAAATTCATCGGGAACTGCGGCCTTTATTTGACGGACGGAGCATCCCATATATACGTGGACTTTCCTTACAAGTCGGGTGCCCATAAGTACATGGAATATGATGATTCGGAAATTGACAGCATCCAAGATAACGCCGTTTTCATTTTCACCCACAGGCATTCCGACCATTATTCCAAGAAATTATTGAAAAAACTGGATGGACAGAAATTCGATCCTTGGAATGTAGATGAACTGGAAAACCTGAATGAATTCATTTCAGGGTTTGATATCGAGTCCTTTAAGACAACTCATAAAGTTTACGGAATCTCATTCAAGCATTTTTCATTTCTGATTACTTGGCACGGAAAGAAAATCTACATTTCAGGCGATACCGGAGATTTGGAACACCTCCGCAACATCAAAGACATCGACTGGGCTTTTGTAAACCCTTGGCTCTATATGAACGCTAACACTGAAGGATTGACCATTGACGCGGAAAATTTCGGCATGTATCATTTATACCCAAATCAGGAGATTACCGGTGAAATCCCATCTAATTTGCTCATACTTAAAAACCAAGGTGAAATTATTCGAATTCCTTATGAAAAAACTGAATATCGATAATCTTTATATCCGTTCATAGTCCCTCATTCAACCTTTCCGTTTTGAGTCATTAAATAAAATGTTAAAGCTTTTGGTATTGTTTTTGTTTTAATAACGAAGGAAATTCAAACAGTATTAACTTTTAAAAACGAATATTATGGCATGTAGAAATGGATCATGTAATTGGTTAGGCGGGCTCTTGTTCGGAGCAATAGCAGGCGCAGTAGCCGGAGTACTCTTGGCTCCACAATCCGGAAAAGATACCCGGGGAAAATTGAAGGAAGAAGCCAAGCGTTTGAAAGAAGAATTGGACAAATATTCCTCTGATTTCAGTGAGAAAGCTTCTCAAATCAAAAAAGATATTGAGAAAAGGCTCCATGATATCAAAGGTAAATTGCAAGAAAATGTGGAGGAGGTGAAAACCAATGCTGCAAAAGCACAAGATGATTTAAGCAATAAAAACAAAGGGGCCTTATAAGTCCCTTTTTTTTAATTTGATTCCGAAAAGGAGTCTTTTACAAATCATATTCAAAGCTTATGAAACTCAAAGACATCAATTCCTTAGCGCAATTAAGATCAGCCAAAGCCGAACTCAAACTCAAAATGAAACGCACTGACGAAAAGGCAAAAAACAGTTTCGTCTATTCAACGATTAATAAGCTCTTCGGAAGTAAATCCGATTCCGCTCCCCATTCCGCCGTTTTGGATTCCGGGACTTTCGATGCCATCCAATTCCTTGGCAGCCAGAACAAGTCCGGATTGGCCAAACCAATATTATCTACAATAGTAGCCATTGCAGTGCCGATATTGGCGCGCTTTGCAGTAAAATGGCTCAAAAAGAAACTCAATATTTCTTAATGGAAGATACCATCGGCATCATTGCTGGGGTATTGACATCGGTTGCTATGCTCCCCCAGCTCATCAAGGTACTGAAAGAAAAAAATGTGGAAGACATTTCGGCCGGAATGTTGATTGTGCTGATCACCGGTTTGTCGTTGTGGATTTGGTACGGCATTTTAAAAGAAGAATGGCCCATCATTCTCTCCAATGCTTTTGCGGTTTTGGTCAATCTTTGCTTGGGCATTTGTCTGATTATTTATAGAAAATAAGCTTTATATCGAAATAATTTTACCAAACTCACTCCCTTGAAATTCAAAATAAATAAAAGAAAACTACTCAAACGCATCGCCATAGGATTAGGTATGTTGGTGCTTTTGGTCATTTTACTTATTTTAAGTTTGAGGATTCCGGCCGTTCAAAATTATGCCAAAGACAAATTGGTCACTTACCTCGAAGAAAAAATAGAAACCAAAGTAAGCCTCGAAAAAGTTTACATCGCCTTCCCGAACCGCATCATCATGAAAAACCTTTATTTGGCAGGACAAGAGGTGGATACGCTTTTGTCGGTACGCGATTTTGACGTAGGACTGAATATGTGGAAACTCATTGATTCCAAAGCCGATTTGACTTCGATTCGGCTGGATGGCGTGCGTGCCAATGTCGTTCGGGACGAAACCGGCCGATTCAATTTTGACTATATCCTCGATGCCTTTGCCACAGAAGAAAAAGAAGAGCCTTCCAAGCCTTTTACCATTTCTTTGGACAAGATTAAACTCAAAGATATCGGCATCCGCTTCATAGACCTTCAGGCTCGAAATGACCTTGATATCTACTTCAAAAGCTTTGATACAAGGGTGCGGGATTTTGATTTGGAAGCGAATTCCTATGCAGTGGATCAAATCGAAATGGATGGATTGAAACTGAAGCTGAACCAAGATTTGGTGAAAGAAGTTTCTGAAAATGTAACAGAAACGGTCGATTCGCTCAGTCAATCCAATCCATTGAAAATAGACCTGAACGGAATTAAATTCACCCACTTCGACATTGATTACGGGGATGAGAATACCCAAACTTTTGCCAAAATTTTATTCAAAGAATTGCGTGTCGATGTAAACCAAATCGATTTGAAAAACCAAGTATTTGATATTGAAGATTTACGGCTTTCGGGGGCGGATATACGGGCAGATTTACACCTTGTGGCAGAAGACGTGCCAACGCAAAATGCGGATACTTTGACTTCGGAAGATAATCCGATGAAACTCTTGTTAGGCCAACTGACTTTGGAAGACGTAAAAGCGGTTTACCACAACACAGCGGTTGGGTCCGACGGCCAAGGAATGGATTTCAACCACCTTGATTTTGCGCAAATCAACTTGGAAGCCGAAGATTTTTTAATGGAGAACAATCAATTTTCAGGGCGAATAGAATCAGCGGAAATACGGGAAGAAAGCGGATTGCATATCCAAGAATTCAGGACGGATTTCGTGTATGAATCCCAAGAAGCTTCTTTGAGAAATTTATACTTGCAAACGCCCAAAACCATTTTGCGCGATGAAATTGTCCTAACTTTTGAATCCACGGAGCAATTGAGTGAAGATTTAGGCAATGTCGCCATATCCGCCGATATCTACAATTCCCGCGTCGGATTTTCAGACATTCTCACGTTGGTTCCTTCGCTTCGGAACACGGCACCTTTCAACAAATACCCAAACGGTGTGCTGAATTTAGATACTGAATTGACCGGAACATTGAATGATTTATGGATCAGAAATTTAGAAGTTTCCGGATTGGACCGTTTAAAAATTGACGCCAACGGCAGATTGAAAAATGCAATGAACCCGGAAAACCTTTCTTATGATTTGAATATCCGTGAACTTTCTTCGTCCGCAGTAACCGTTTATAACTTAGTCCCTCCCAATACGATTCCTTCAGATATTTCCTTACCGTCCTTCTTCACCATTCGTGGAAAAGCAAAAGGTACCACCGAACTCATCCATGCCGATTTGAATTTAACCTCGACTCTGGGCGATGCGGGGGTTCTTGCCGATTTGGATTTGCGACAAAAAGACCGTGAACTTTATGAAATTGATGCCAAACTGAAGGATTTACAAATCGGTAAAATCATCCGGAATCAGGAACTCGGAGCGGTTTCTGCAAAGATTTACGCCAAAGGCCAAAGCTTTGATTTCACCCGCGCCAATGCGGATTTAAAAGGAAATGTAACTTACTTGACCTACAATGGTTACCGTTACCGGAATATGGATTTGGACGGAGAAATCAATCACGGAAATTACCATATCGTATTAAATTCAAAGGATTCCAATGCAGATTTGCGTTTGGTAGCTTCGGGAATTTACGACGAAAACAGCCCGACGGTAGATTTGGAAGGAAAAATCACCAAACTGGATTTGAACCGTTTGGGGTTCTATTCTGATCCGATGATCATCGCAGGCGACATTTTTGCAGATTTCAGCAGTTTGAACCCGGATAATTTGAACGGGAATCTCCAGTTAAAAAACTTTGCTTTTTCAGATACTGAAGAGGTTTTTCCGGTTCAGGATTTGACCTTAGATGCTGTTTCTACTGCAGATTCTACAAAAATATTATTGAATTCCCAAATAGCGGATTTGGAACTTATAGGAAAATACAAACTGACCGAAATTTTCGGCTCGCTCCAACGGACAATCAATCAATATTACCATTTCCAGCCTGTTGACAGTTTAACCCAGGTGGAACCGGGCCAATATTTCACTTTGAATGCAACTATCAAAAACGATGATTTGATCCGAAAGTTTTTACCAGATTTAACCAGTTTTGAAACCGTTCAAATAACCGGAACTTATGATGCCGACTCGAAAGAAATCGAATTAGACGGTGAAATCCCACGCATCCAATATGGCGAATTTTCCATTCAAAATGCATTGTTTAATATTGGCAATGAAAACAATGCCTTGCAATACAACCTGAATTTGGCAACGGCCGGAAACCAAAACTTTTCATTGGATAGGCTTCGGCTCACAGGTGAAATTGCCGATAATGTGATTCAATATCACATTTCTACCCGTGATGCCGATGATGCCGAACAATACCTCATCGCCGGAAAGGTGGAATCCTTGAACGAAATCACCGAAATTTCTTTGAATCCGGATGGTTTAAAACTGAATTACACCAATTGGGATGTAGCTGCCGATAATAAAATCAGGATTGGTGCCCAAGGCATTTATGCCGATAACTTCCGGATCTCCAATGCGGGCAGCGAAATTTTGATTCAATCTGAAAATGAAACTCCAAACAGCCCTTTGAATGTAGGTTTTACCAATTTCCAGATTGAAACCCTTACGGAAATCATTAAAAAAGATTCACTCTTAGCGCAAGGAACGGTAAACGGGAATGTACAATTGCGGAATCTGAACGAAACCCCTATTTTTGATGCCGACCTGCAAATCAATGAATTGACTGTTTTCGGAAATCCCGTCGGTAATTTAGCGGTAAAAGTCGATAATGAAGCCGGCGAAACGCTTCAGGCAGATATCTCCTTATCAGGGGACGGAAATGATGTGAAAATAACGGGGACTTACACCACAAATTCAGGGATTTTCGATTTAAATATGGCAATCAATGCGCTTCAAATGCAAAGCGTTCAAGGTTTAACATTGAATGAAATAAAGGACGCAGAAGGCTATTTGTCGGGAAATTTAAACATCACCGGAACAGCCGAAGCGCCTTCCATTCTGGGTGATTTGAAGTTCAACGATGTGGGTTTAGTCATCGCGCAAACCGGTAGTGATTTCCGGAATATCAATGATGAAATTGACTTTACCCGAAGGGGAATTGAATTGGATAATTTTAAAATAAACGACCGAGATGGAAATTCGCTGGTCATTGACGGCCAGGTATTGACGGAATCATACAGGGAATTTGCATTCAATTTGGATTTGAATGCGGAGGATTTTAAAGTGGTGAATTCCGAAGAATCCGCCGAAGCCATTATGTATGGTGTACTCGCCATTGATGCCGCTTTACAAATTCGCGGCGATTTGAGTTTGCCTGTTGTGGACGGCACCCTCATCGTATCGGACGACACCGATTTCATCTTCGTTTTGCCTCAATCTTCTCCTTCTTTGCAGGAAAGGGAGGGAATTGTGGAATTCATTGACAAAGACCAAGAGGTGCTCAATGAAACCCTCGTCCAAGAAACATTGGATTCCCAAACCAATTTCACCGGAATGGATGTCAATGTCAATATCGAATTAAACAAGGATGCCAAACTTTCCATCATCATCGATAAAGCGAATGGTGACTTTGTGGAATTACAGGGCGAAGCCGATTTAACGGGTGGAATCGACCCATCCGGAAAAACGACATTGGTCGGGGTCTTCCAAGTAGAAAAAGGCGGATATGAATTGTCGGTGAGTTTATTGAAAAGAAGGTTCGAAATCCAAAAAGGAAGTACCATCACATGGACCGGAGAGCCAACCGAAGCCAGCCTCGACATTACTGCAGTTTACACCACCGAAGCTGCACCGATTGATTTGCTGGAACAACAACTGAGTGGTTTGCCCCCGGCAGAAATGAATATGTACAAGCAAAGGATACCCTTCCATACCCTATTGAAATTACGGGGCGAACTGCTCAAGCCGGAAATCAGTTTTGACATCACCACCGATGAGACCAATGTTTCGGTAACGAGCTCGGTACTCGACAATACCAAAGCCAAATTGGCTCAGTTGCGGACGGAAGAAGCCGAAATGAATAAACAGGTTTTTGCTTTGTTGTTGCTCAACCGTTTTGTGGGTGAAAATCCTTTTGAAAGCAATTCCAGTTTATCGGCAGAAACATTGGCAAGGCAAAGTGTGAGCAAAATACTTTCCCAACAATTGAACAATTTAACTTCCGATTTGATAGCCGGAGTTGATTTGAATTTTGATTTGGAATCCACAGAAGATTATTCTTCAGGACAAAAAAACACCCGCACCGATTTGAATGTCGGCGTGAGCAAACGCCTGTTGAATGACCGTCTGAAAGTTTCGGTCGGAAGTGATTTCGGCATCGAAGGCGATGCAAGGCAAAATGAAAATACCACCAATATCGCGGGTGATGTGACCATTGATTATATGCTTTCCAAAGACGGGCGTTACATGTTGCGCGCTTATCGTAAAGACGAATACCAAGTGGCTTTGCAGGGACAAATCATAGAGACCGGGGTTGGTTTCATCATCACTTTGGATTACGACAAATTCCGCGATATTTTCCTGCGCAATAAAAAGAAAAATAAAAACGAAGATGCGGTAGAATTTAAATAATATGAAAAAACGCTTTCCATACATTCAAAGTTTCATTGCATTGTGTCTGGTCTTTACGGCTGTTTCCTGTAGCAATACCCGGTTTCTTCAAGAAGGCGAATTGCTTTATACCGGTGCTGAAGTAGAAATTGAAAACGATTCACTGGACAGGAAAGACCGAAAAGCTTTGCAATCCCAACTCGAAGAAAACTTGGTGCCACAACCCAATTCCTCCTTTTTGGGCTTAAGGCCGCGGCTTTACATTTACAATATTACCAAAGAACCCGAAAAAGACAAGGGTCTGCGGCATTGGTTGAAATACAGAGTAGGCG
>JAEZDQ010000009.1 GCA_023433225.1 Bacteroidota bacterium
ACGAACTAATAACTTTATTAGGGCGCGCGCGTGCTAAAAAAGGAATGTTTGAAGGAAACCTGCGGGAAGGCGAACTGGAAATCGGGCAAGTTGCATCCTTGATCGATCAAATAGAATCTGTTAAAGATGTTTTTGCGGCTATCTTAAGTGAAATCAGAAATTTGGACCTCGGGTTTCAAAAGGAATTCAATTGATTTAGGTTGGATATTCCTTTTCCAAATTCTTGATACTTTTCATCATATTTATTCCTTTTCCTAAAACGGGTAGAAACAAATCTCCTTTGGATTCGATTCGTTGGAGTGCGTTGTAAATATTGAAATCGGTAGGTTTTAAACCTTTTTTGAGTTCCTTCCATTCCAATGGCATGGAAACCGGGGCACCTTCCCGCGGACGAATGCTGTAAACGCTTGCCAAAGTCTGGCCGGTACGGTTTTGCAAATAATCCAAATAGATTTTATGGTTGCCTCGTTTTTTCAGGTTCCTTTCCAATGTGGTGAGTTTGGGTAATTTTTCCTGTGTTTTTTTCATCAAAATATGGGCGAAGTTTTTCACCTGCTCATAATTGTATTTCCGACCCATCGGAATATAAATATGGATTCCGGAACTGCCCGAGGTTTTGCAATAGGCATCTGTTCCGGATTTATCCAATATTTCTTTGATTTGGAGCGCAGTTTCAATGACATCGTCGAAAGTGTTTTTCTTCGAAGGATCTAAATCCAGAACGAGGTAATCCGGCAAATCGAGTTTCGGCATCCGGCTGTTCCACGGATTCAAGTCGATACATCCCAAGTTATTGAGGTAAGCCAAAGTAGCTTGGTTATTGCAAATGATGTAATCGATTATTTTATCTGTCGATTCCGAATATACTTCTGTGGTTTTGACCCATTTCGGAGTGTTTTCACCGGCATCTTTATGGTAAAAGCCATCGCTTTCAATTCCATTTGGAAAACGGTTCAACGAAAGGGGGCGGTTTTTCAGGTGTGGCAAAATATACTGCGCAACGGATTGGTAATAGTCCGCCACATCGCCTTTGGTAATGCCCTCTTTGGGAAAATAAATTTTATCTTGGTTGGTTAATTTAACTTTGAACCGGTTGATGAGTACTTCCCAGTCGCCGTTTTGCTTGGTGGATTTTTTGGGTTTCATATTTGAAAAATTAACTGTGATTTCTTCGGGTTCTTTGTCTTCGCGGATTGTTACAAACACCGGGTGCCGGAAAATCCCGTCTTTGGTGATTTCGGAATATTTAATCTCACACACCAGTTCCGGTTTGACCCAAGTGGGTGGCGCATTGGTTTTGGGAACGGACTGAAAAGGCGATGTTTTCCTAATTTTACGTTTGAGTAAATAATAAACCTCTTCCAACTTTTTTTGGTTGAACCCGGTTCCCGTATGGCCGCAATAAATGAGTTCATCATGGATGTATTTACCCAAAATCAAAGACCCGAAATGTTTTCGTGAGCCTTGCGGAGCCGTGAATCCGCAGATAATCACTTCTTCCGTTTGGGTGAACTTTATTTTGAGCCAGTCATTGCTTCGGTGGTTTTCAAAATAAAGGCTGTCTGCTTTTTTGGCAATCATTCCTTCGAGTTTCATTTGTTTTACTTCTTGGAAGAATTGCATCCCATTCCCTGAAATGTGTGCGCAATATTTTATTTTATCGGTTTCGACCAAGGCCGTACGGAGTAATTCTTTTCTTTGAATGAGCGGTAATTCAGCTGTGGAATGTCCGTTGAGCCAAAGCAAATCAAATACTTGGTAAACCATGGCTAAATCAGGGTTTTCACCAATTTGTTGGAGCAGTTGGAAATTAGGCAGTCCGGATTCGTCGAAGGCAACAATCTCGCCGTCCAATACCATTTGGTGTTTTTGGTGAGGAAAATCTTCCGCAATTCTATGAAATTTTTGAAGGAATGAAATGCCGTTCCGAGAGTAAAAAAGCGGTTCTTTGTTTCGCAAATCCGCTATTGCTCGGTAGCCATCCCATTTGATTTCAAATACCCAATCTTCGCTTTCAAAAGGTTTTTCTTCCGGTTTGGCAAGCATGGGTCGGATGAAATTTTCCAGTTTTTTTTCACCGCTCAGTCCGGACTGAAATTTTCTGAGTTGAGCCGGACTTACTTCTTTTTGCCTTTTTTCAGGCTTTTTTTTTGCTGTAAAAATTCGGTTACGAGCGAATCTGGGTCTGTATTTTTTTCGGCATCATAAGAAGTTCTGGCGAATTCGTCCTTGTGTTTAATCAACAACCAAGCATTGTCTTCGGCATTTTTCATTTTGACCAAAGCAAATTCACCCTGGAGTTTTTTCCCGTTCAGGATAAATTTAAGTGAACCATCTTTGAGTTGTTGGAGCATTTCTTTTTCGTCGGAAAGTTTTGTTTCACCGATGGGCTCATAAGTTCCGCTGTCCCAGATTTCTACTTGGCCTGCACCATAATTGCCTTCGGGGATATTTCCTTCAAAATCTTTATAATCGTAAGGATGGTCTTCAACCATCATGGCGAGTCGCTTGTCTTTGGGGTTGAGTGACGGGCCTTTGGGGACTGCCCAACTCTTCAGGACACCTTCCATTTCCAAACGAAAATCGTAATGAAGCCGACTTGCCGCATGTCGTTGGATAACGAAAATCAATTTGCTTTTACTCTTTTTCGTTTTTCCTTCGGGTTCCGAAGTTTCATTGAATTTGCGCTTTGCTTGGTAATCTTTGAGTGCCATGGTTTAAGATGCTTTTTTTGATTTTGAACTTTGTAAGCTCGCTTTCAGCTTCGCCATTAAATCGATTACTTTTCCTTCTTTTTGGGGTTTGGTTTTCGGGGCTTTCACCGATTTACCTTTTGCTTTTTTGTTGATGATTTTCATCAAAGCGGCTGAATAGGTGTCTTTGAAAGCAGCAGGGTCAAATTTCTCGGACAATTGGCTGATCAAGGCTTTGGCCATTTTTAATTCGGCGGGTTTTGGTGCTTTTTTGGGAGGCAAATTCAAATCGGAATAATCCCGGATTTCTTGGTGGAACCTCAAACGGTTAAAAACCAAAATTTCATTTTGGAAAGGTCGGATGACGCCCAAGACCTCTCGATC
>JAEZDQ010000091.1 GCA_023433225.1 Bacteroidota bacterium
CATTGATAGAAGCTCCTTTTCCATGATTTCCTCCCAATGGTTTGATGACAATCGGAAAGCCTATTTTGGCAATGGTATTTTCCAAATCTTCTTCATCCACACAAATATCGCCTGAGGCTACGGGAACCGAAGAGCTCTGTAGCATACGTTTGGTGTCTTCTTTGTCACAGGCGATGTCCACAGCGATGTTGCTGGTATTGCAAGTAATGGTTGCTTGGAACCGCATTTGGTTGACACCATAACCTAATTGCACCAAGGAATTGGTACCCAAACGGATCCAAGGAATATCCCGTGCGACTGCCTCTTCCACGATACTTCCGGTGCTGGGCCCCAAACGGACTCTCTCCCGGATTTCTTTCATTTTCTGAATATCGGATTCTAAATCATAATCAATTCCGTCGATAACCGCCTGCGCGATACGAACGGAAGATTCCGCCGCAAAAAGCCCGACATTTTCTTCAAGGTAACTGAATACAACATTGTAAACACCGGCTTCTTTGGTTACCCGCGTACGGCCGAAACCCGTATCCATTCCGGCAAGGGTTTGGATTTCCAGTGCAATGTGCTCGATGACATGGCCCATCCAGGTTCCTTCGTCCACCCGCATAAAAAATCCGCCCCGCACCCCTTCTGAACAGCGATGTTCGATGAGGCTCGGAATCAGGTTCTCTAATCTGGTTCGGAAACCTTCAATTTTATTGGTAGGCAATTCTTCCAATTCTTCCAAATCCAAACGCATTTGAATCAGTTTTTTTCTACGTACACTCCAGATGTTCGGTCCGCGCAAGGCCTGAATTTTCAGTATTTTCATAAATAAAGTTATATAGGTTTGTCCTAATTGTGTTAAGTTAAAATTAATTCTTTTTTTGAATTAAATGAGGTTTATCATTAAAATCTTGAAAAATTGTTATTATTTCGTTTGTCTATAATGCGAAATGGAATTTAAAAATATAATTAGATTTGCCGAATGGAGATAAAAGGAAAACTCATCATCATTGGTGGCGCGATTGATAAAGGCAGCTTTACGGAAGCCAGTTTTGATGAAAACGTAGCCAACAACCTTAATTTCTTTGAAAAAGGAATATTGAAGCGCATCATCAGCGAGTCAAAATATGGAGTGGATTCCCGGATTGAAGTCATTACTACGGCATCATCCATTCCCTTAGAGGTAGGTTCCGAATATGTAAAAGCTTTTAATTATTTAGGTACAACCAATGTAGATGTGCTACATATTCAAAGCAGGGATGAAGCCATACAAGAAACGGTTTTGCGGCGGGTTGAACAAGCCGATGTGGTTATGTTTACGGGCGGTGACCAATTGCGGCTGACTTCAATTTTGGGCGGCACACGCTTCCACAAAATTTTGTTGGAAAAGTATAGAAACGAAGAATTTATTTATGCCGGAACTTCCGCTGGTGCAGCCGCTTCATCAAGCAGCATGATTTACCAAGGTGCGAGCAAAGAAGCACTTTTAAAAGGTGAAATCAAAATCACGAGTGGATTGGATTTTGTGGACGGTGTAATCGTCGATACGCATTTTGTTCAACGCGGGAGAATTGGCCGTTTGTTTCAAGCCGTTGTGACCAATCCGATGGTATTAGGCATCGGTTTGGGGGAAGACACCGGGCTTCTGATTAAGGAAGGAACCAAGATGGAAGCCATCGGCTCCGGTTTGGTCATTTTGGTGGACGGAAAACAAATTAAAAACACGAATTTGACAGATGTTTCTTTGGGTGAACCGGTTTCCATCAGCAATCTCGTGGTACACGTGATGAGCCAAAACGATACCTATGATTTGGAAACTTCTGAATTTTTTATTCACAATGATTCTTCCAAAATATTATTAAAATCATGAAATTGATTATACATGGCGGATTTTTTTCGGAATCATTTACCAATCAAGAAACCAAAACTGCAAAACAAAACGCTTTGAAAGAAATCCTTGAAAAAGGATTTCAATTTTTAGAAAACCATTCGGCACTGGAGACGGTTGTATTTGTTGTGTCTTTGTTGGAAGACAATGAATTATTCAACGCCGGAACCGGTTCCCAAATCCAAAGCGACGGTGAAATCCGTATGAGTGCTGCTTTGATGGACGGTGAAACCAAGAAAATGAGTGGTGTCATCAATATTCAAAACGTAAAAAATCCGATACAGGTCGCGGAGAAACGTTTGGATTACGACGACAAGATTTTGGGTGGGGAAGGAGCGACGAATTTCGCACGCAAGAACGGCTTTCCTGAGTTTTCTACCGAAATTCCCCAAAGAAGAGAAGAGTATTTGGCTAAGGTTAAATCCAAAGGAACCGGAACAGTCGGTTGCGTGGCCTTGGATTCGAAGGGAAAGTTGGCCGTAGCGACTTCGACCGGCGGAAAAGGATTTGAAATCCCGGGAAGGATTTCGGATTCGGCGACCGTAGCCGGGAATTACGCCAATGAAATCTGCGCGGTGAGTTGTACAGGAGTGGGAGAGGATATTGTGAGCGGAGCAGTCGCTGCGAAAATCGTGACCCGTGTAACCGATGGCTTAGGGATTCAGTTGGCTTTTGAAAAAACCTTTGATGAATTAAAACCTTTTGACGGGTTTGCCGGTGCCATCGCCATTGACCATTCGGGAAATGTCTTCCATCAAGATTCACATCCGGCAATGGTTTTTGCTTCTTTTGACGGGGTGGATTTTGAAATCTTCGAGTGATCGCATTGAATTAAATGACTTATGTCAAGTAATCCGTGTATTGAGTTAATTAAAACGTTGATTTTAAAGACTTATCCTTTCTAATAGAAACTTCAAATTTTCCTATTGTATTTAGTTATCGTGCAGATTCTTTTCTAGGATTGTATAGGCTTAATTTTGCATTGAACTTAAAAATAAAGAACAATGTCATTAGTAGGAAAAAAAGCACCTCAATTTATCGCTCCGGCCGTTTTAGACGGAGAAGAAATCGTATCAAACTTCACATTGCCGATTGGCGAAAAAAATATCGTTTTATTCTTTTACCCGAAAGATTTTACTTTTGTTTGCCCCACCGAATTGCATGCATTTCAGGCAAAGTTAGCAGAATTTGAAAAAAGAGACGCAGTTGTAGTGGCTGTTTCAACAGATTCTGAAGAAACCCATTTGGCTTGGTTAAATACAGACAAAGACAACGGTGGTATTCAGGGCGTTACTTATCCGGTTGTTGCGGATTTGGCCAAAACCATTTCCATGGATTACGGTGTATTAGCCGGTGAATATGTAAATGATTATGATTCGGACAGAATTGTTTTTGAGGGACTTCCGGTTGCATACCGAGGGACTTTCATCATCGATAAAAATGGCGTGATTCGTCACGAAACCATCAACGATTTACCGTTGGGTAGGAACATCGACGAATATGTTCGTTTGTTGGACGCGATTCTGCATGTTGAGAAATTCGGAGAAGTTTGCCCTGCAAACTGGGAAGAAGGAAAAACTGCAATGAACGCAACCAAAGAAGGCGTTGCGGAATATTTGTCCTCCAATGTGAATTTAAATTAATAGACGAAATCTAAATTTCGGAATTCGTAAAAACTAAAAATAAACAAAAATGTTTGTAGAAGCAACCCAAGATAATTTACAGGAAGTCTTGAATCAAAACCCTAAGGTTTTGGTTCAGTTTGGAGCCGCTTGGTGCGGAAACTGCCGTCTGCTGAAACCCAAAGTAAAACGTTTGGCCGAAGCCAATCCGGATATACAGTTTATTTATGTCGATGCCGAAAAATTTCCCGAAAGCCGAAAGCTAGCCGAAGTTACCAACCTTCCTACATTTGCAATTTATCATCAGGGAAATTTTATAAATCAAGTCGTTACATCAAAAGAAGAACATTTAAAAGAAATTACAAATGAAATTGCCGGTTTATAAGAATTTAGCCAAATCCGCTTCCAACGAAGCCATGGAAAATGCTTTGGAAGTATTGGAAATCTACGCCGATTCTCCATCTGTAAAAGATGAAGAGAGAGAAACAATCGGTGAAATTATTTCCAACATCTGCGGAGCCATGGAAATGAAAGCCATGGTCGAAAACGGTATGAACGAACGCGATGCTGCCAATCATTTCATGCAAAGAGTTTTAGGCTCTATCGATAAATAAAATAAGTTTTTTCATAATAGATTGATTTTAGACCCGAGGATGAAAGTTTTCGGGTTTTTTAATAAATCAATCAAACCAATATTCACCTGAAATCGGATATCCTGCTTTTGCAAAAGCTTTGGTTATTTTTTTCTGTAAGGATTTGTTTTTAAAATCTTTTCGTAATTCTGTGAAAAAAAGATGCGAATAATTGTAGTGTTTTTTTTCAGTAATTCCATCCATATTTTGGGTGGTGATAGTTTCTTTTACAGAACCGTCATTTGCAATGAAAAGTACGTTCATGTCTTTTTCGAAACTTTCAATGTCATGTAGATTTACTTGTCTGAAATAGTGTATTTCACCACCATCAGTTTGATAGCTAAAAGCAACGCTCAACGTATCGTTTTGGATTTGAAATGGCTGAATCATTTTAGGTTTGTCAAAATCGTCCGCTTTATACATTTTTTGTTCTTTTTTAAACTGATCGTTGAGCAATTTTGTGATTTTTTCTTGTTGAGCGAAAGAAAAAATTCCTGAAAACATTAAAATTAGTAGAGTTGATTTTTTCATAATGAATTTGAATTAATCCTCCAAGCGATTTTTGTTTTGTTTAAAAATACGCTTTTCTTTTTGGAGGCGTTTGGATTTGTTTATTTTTTCATTTTTGTTTTCATCGGTTTGGAAATACATACAGTTTCTTGCCGTTCCGGAACCTTGTTTGACCATCATCCCGTTGAGATGACAATACTCCAGTCCGCAGTCG
>JAEZDQ010000078.1 GCA_023433225.1 Bacteroidota bacterium
CCATTGTGATGTTGATTTTCTTCTTTACCGGTATCGGGAATGCGGCGACTTTCAAACAATATCCTGTTATATTTGCGGAATCACCCCGAAAAGCAGCCGGCGTGATTGGTTGGACGGCTGCCATAGCCGCATTTGGTCCGTTTATGTTCAATATGCTCATTCCATATTCAAGGGCGATGTTTGGCGACGCTCGGATGTTCTTTTGGTTTTTAGCGGTTTGTACGGTCTTTGCAACTTTTGTCAACTGGTATTTTTATACCCGTAAAGGATGTGAAAAGCCCAGTTGATTTAGCTAATTGGAATCAGTATGTTCAAAAAAATAATTACGTTAATTATTCTGCTATTTTCAATCTACCATTTGGATGCCCAAATGGATAGTTTGAAAATAAAGATAGACCTTCGGACACGTGGGGAATTGGACAATGGCGTCAAGACTTTAATCCCGGAAAACAAATCACCCGAATTCATGGTTTCTTCACGGGCCCGTCTGGGAATTGAATACAATTACGAAAAATTGCAAGTTTATTTGTCTGCGCAAGATGTGAGGGTTTGGGGAGAAACCGCTACCGCTACCGGAAAAAACCAGCATTTCACTTTGCACGAAGCATGGGCTAAATACCAGTTTTCTCCACGAATCGAAGCCAAACTCGGCCGACAAATTCTTTCTTATGATGACGACAGGCTTATCGGGGTTTTTGACTGGACGATGCATGGGAGGAGTTTCGATGCGGTGAAAGGGATTTTAAAATCAGCCCCCAATCAAAACTGGAAGCCGTCCTAACGTATAACAACGATGACAATGATGTCAACGACAGCCTGAATTATGAAATCTATGGCATTTGGGAAGCAGGAGAAATTACCAAATCCTTACAGGTTTTGCATTACAGTTATAACCATCCCAATCAATTTCGTTTTTCGGCCATCGCGGTCAACAATGTTTTGCAAAATCCTTTTGGGACTCATTTTGATATACTTACGGTAGGTATGAACCTGAAGAAATATTTTGGTCATTATGTTTTTTTTGGTTCGGTTTATTACCAAACGGGAAAAAACACGGCGGCGCAAAGCAAATCTGCTTACCAATTTTCGCTCAATGCAGATTTCATTTTGAGCCCTAAAATCAATTTGACGGCTGGGACGGAATGGCTCTCGGGGAAAAGTTTTGACACCCCCGAAGATGAAAACAAATCTTTCAGCCCATTGTACGGGACTAACCATAATTTCAACGGATTTATGGATTATTTTTACGCCGGAAACCATTTCAATAGCTTCGGATTGAATGATTATTATATAAAAGGAAATTTCAGGTTATCCGGGAATTCCCTTTTGACGGCCAATTTCCACTTGTTTACGTCAAACGGGAAACTCGGCGCCAATGCTGAAGGTGAAAATATATCTTCTTTTTTGGGAAATGAGCTGGACCTGGTTTTCCATCAAAAAGTCGGGAAATTAATCAGCTTCAATTTAGGCCATTCATTCCTGATTCCGAGTGATAGTATGAAGGTATTGAAAGAAGTGACTGCCCCCAAAGGGTTCCAAACCTGGACTTGGATTGGGTTCAAAGTCGCACCTGAATTCAACTTATATTAATTGCATGAGATTGTATTATTAAGATATAAATGTCTTATATTTGAACTGATAGAACGAATACCATGATTTTTTCTTATTCCTGCCAATACGCCATCAAATCCTGTATTTATTTGGCCAATAAAAACGCGAAAGTCGGAGTCGGAGAAATCTCTGACTTTATAGGTTCCCCGATACCGTTTACCTCTAAAATCCTGCAAAAATTAGCCAAAGAAGGTGTCATTTCTTCTTCCAAGGGCAGGGCAGGAGGTTTCTATCTCAGTGAAGTCCAACAGAAATCCCTTTCGATCAAAGACATTTATCTGGTGATTGATAATGGCCATATTTTAAATGCCTGCGCCTTGGGCATTTCAGAATGCAGTGACGTGAATCCTTGTCCGGTTCATTACCGTGTCGTAGAAATCAAAGAGACTTTGAATGAAATATTGACGCTCAAAATAAAAGACATCAAAGAGGACGGAAAAATCAGGTTTCATTAGCGGTCTTCGGTTGGCTTCATTCTAATTAAAATGCTACATTAATCAAAATACTTTTTACAAATTATGTTCAATAAACTTCCGGTTCATACTTTTCACATTCCGGTCATGGGGCTGGCATTCACCATCGACAGCCCGATTCGTGTCGCCCAATACGGGATTTCTTCGGCCATTTCAATCATTGATGATGACCTCATCGAGAAGATGAACCAATTCTACAGCAAAAAATTCAATTTTAATTACGAAGGAATTACGACTAATATGGAGGATTACCGCGCGAAACGGATTACCGCTTACCTCGATATGGTCAACCAAGTCGTTAACCGGAAATTCGAATCGTTCAAACAGGATTTGTCCAAAAACAGAGAATTGCTCCGGAACTATGTGGCAATGCTTCCCAATCAATCCGATTTGAAAAGGGCTTTGCAACATCTTTTGGAAGAAAAGGGAAACCTCATGGAAGATGTGCGGAATGTACTCGAAAAACACCTTTCTCCCGGTTCCATTGATGTGAATATCATGACCAAAATCGACAAGGATAATTTCATCAAAAATGAACAGTTACCCGTGATTTACAACGACGCACACGCTTCACTCAGAGGGTTTGCCAACAGCCAACTCAGTTCTTCGGTAGTGCTTTCGGCAGGAATGAACCCCAGGCTTTACAGTTATTTCGAAAGTTTTGGTGATTTTTATCCGGATGAAAAAGGACGTTTGAAGAAAAAAATCATTTTAAAAGTAAGCGATTACCGTTCGGCATTGATTCAAGGGAACTTCTTGGCCAAGAAAGGCCTATGGGTTTCCGAATACAGAATAGAGTCCGGACTGAACTGCGGCGGCCATGCTTTTGCAACCAACGGATTTCTTTTAGGCCCCATCCTCGAAGAGTTCAAGCAGAAGAAAAACGAACTTGCCGATGCGGCATTCGAACTATATACCCATGCGCTGAAACAGAAGGAGATTAAATGCCCTTCTCAACCTTTGGAAACCAAAATAACCGTTCAGGGTGGTGTAGGAACGGCAGAAGAGCATGCTTTCTTATTGGAAAACTACCATTTGGACAGCGTAGGCTGGGGTTCCCCGTTTTTATTGGTTCCCGAAGCGACTTCGGTGGACGATGAAACCCGGGAATTATTGGCCCGTTCAAGGGAAGAGGATTTTTACCTGAGTAAGATTTCACCTTTGGGCGTTCCTTTCAACACGCTGAAAGGGACTTCAAACGAAGCCTTCAAACAGAAACGGATTTCAGACGGGAAGTCGGGGAGCTCTTGCCCGAAGAAATTTCTCGCATTGAGCAAAGAGTTTTCACCCCAAGGCATTTGTACCGCTTCCAAAAAATACCAAGACATCAAATTGGCTGCGGTGGAGGCTGAAAAGGAAGTATTGAGCGGAAAAGATTTCCTGACCAAGAAAAGGGAAATCACCGAAAAAGCTTGTCTTTGCGTTGGATTAGCCAACTCCGCCCTCATCGAAAACGAAATTCCTTTAAAAGGCGAAAAGCAAGGCGTCGTCATTTGCCCCGGGCCCAATCTGGCTTATTTTGACAAAGTGGTTTCATTGGCTGACATGGTAAAACATATCTATGGCAATGCCAATGTCGTACAAGCTGAAAACCGCCCCCATTTCTTTATCAAAGAACTGAAAATGTACGTGGATTACCTCCAAAATGAATTGGCGGAATTTTCTTCCAACTTCACCGTACCCCAAATCAAAAAATGGCAGAGTTTCAAAGAAAACCTTTTGGAAGGGATTGCTTATTATGAAAACCTATTTTCCGAAATCGCTTTTTTCACTAAGGATATGGCGACCATACGGCAAGAATTGACGAGGTTTAAGGAAAACATCATTGGCATCCGGATTCCCGAGATAAAAGCTTGATTCTTTTTAGAATTTTGGCGGTGAAATTGAAAAGGTCAAAGGTTTCTATTAAATTGGCTTCGATGAAAATAAATATGGGTTTTAAATGGTTATTGATGATAGCTTTATTAATTGGTGCATCTAATTGTAAACCCAAACAAAACCGGGGAATTCTTTCTGAACAAACCCACATCTCGGTTGCAGCGGCGGCCAATCTCCGTGATGTTCTGGAAGATTTGAAACAAACTTATCTACGCGAAAACCCCGGCAGGAATCTGTCCCTGACTTTTGGGTCTTCTGGAATGCTGAGCCAACAGATTATCCACGGAGCACCGTTCGATGTGTTTCTTTCGGCCGATACCCTTTTTCCACAAAAACTGCAACAAGCCGGAAAAACCATTAGTTCCAATACCGTTTACGCTTATGGCAAAATCGTTATGTGGAGTGGGAGGTTTGATGTTTCTCGGGGATTGGATTTGGTCTTGGACGAGAAAGTAAAAAAAATTGCAATTGCCAATCCGGATTTAGCTCCTTATGGGAAAGTCGCCGTTGAAACCTTGAAACAATCCCATCTTTTCTCTCGGATTGAATCTAAAATTGTATGGGCGGAAAACGTCAATCAGGCAGCACAATTTGCTTCTACCGGCGGAGCGGATTTAGGATTTATTTCGCTTTCCGGCGCATTGAGCGGCGAAATGGCAAAACGTGGGAGTTATTATGAACTCAGGGGTGATGAAAGCCCCGGAATTCCGCAAAGTGGAGTTTTAATCAAAGGCAAGAACGAAGCAGCCGCCCGTCATTTTATGGCGTTTATTACCGGACAGGACATGGCAGGAATCTGGAAAAAACACGGTTATGCAGTCGAATAAAGGAGGTGATATGTGACGAATATGGACAAGGATTTTATTTATACGATGTTGTTGACCGGAAAGTTGGCACTTTTCACTACGGCTATTCTCATCGCTATTGGACTTCCAGTTGCTTATTGGCTCGCATATTCCAAATGCCGCATCAAGGTATTGGCCGAAACACTCATTGCGATGCCTTTGGTTTTACCGCCTACGGTGATGGGTTATTATTTATTGATTGCTTTCAGCCCCGAAAACGGAATCGGACATTTTTTTCAGGAATACTTGGGCACCCGTCTGGCATTTTCGTTCAATGGGATTCTCATCGCGAGTTTGATTGCCAATTTACCTTTTATGATTCAACCTTTGCAGAACGGTTTCCAATCATTGCCCGATGAGTTCCGCAAAGCTTCCTATACCATGGGCAAATCCAAATTAACCACATTTATGAAGGTTTTATTGCCCAATATCAAATCCTCGCTCATTACGGGTGTTGCATTGACTTTTGCGCATTGCATCGGCGAATTTGGGATTGTCATCATGGTCGGCGGAAACATTCCCGACGAAACGCGGATTGCTTCCATTGCCATTTATGACCAAGTCCAGGCATTGAATTTCGAAGTGGCCAACCGCTACGCATTCGCCCTCTTTATCATTTCATTCCTCATTTTACTCTTGATATTCAGCGTAAACCGGAAGTTCAAATTTGTGCTGTACAGATGATAGATATCAGAATCAAACACCGCATTTTTGGCCCACAAGGACTACGTCCCTTGGAAGTTGAATACCAAGTGAAGGAAGGCAGCGTGGTGCATCTGACAGGAAAATCCGGAATCGGTAAAACAACATTCTTTCATGCGGTCGCTGGTTTGTTGAAACCGGACGATGGTTTCATCCAAAAAGGGAACAAGGTATTTCTGGATACTGCAAACAATTTGTTTTTGACCCCTCAGGAAAGGAATCTGGCTTTGATGTTTCAGCAATATGCTTTGTTTCCGAATATGACATTGAAACAGAATGTGGCGTTTGCGCAAAAGACCAAAAGCAAGGCGGAAGTCAATGCGCTTTTGGAAGCATTTGGGTTGAGTGGTTTGGAGAATCGCTATCCTTCCGAATTATCGGGCGGTCAACAACAGCGTACCGCCTTGGCGCGCGCTTTGGCACAGAAAGCGGACATTTTGATGCTGGACGAACCTTTTTCGGCGGTTGATGAAGCCATGCACCCCATGATGACCCAAGAAATTCTGAAGTTCAGGGAAGAAACCGGAGCCACTGTTTTCATCATCAGCCATTATGCGAATGGGTTGGAAAATTGGGTGACCGATAATTTACACCTCCCTGATTTGTCCGAATAACCAATCCGTTCCGCCACTCTCCCAAAGTAATTGATTCAATTTGAACGTCCGTTTGTGATTCGGCTTTAAAAAAATGGCATGAAATATGTTTGTAAATCGAAAGTTTATCGAAGAAGGGAAAATTCATAAACCGGAAATTTTAAACTATATATTATGGCAACTAAACAAACTACAAAAGGAAAAGTGGCGCCTAAAAAGGACGCTGCGGAACATTTAACAGACTTTATGCTGGACGGCTTAAAGGATATTTATTGGGCAGAAAAAGCATTGGTCAAAAACCTGCCCGTCATGAAAAAGAATGCGACTTCAACCAAATTGAAAGCCGCTATTGAAAAGCATTTGGAAGAAACCAAAGGTCAAGTGAAAAAGGTGGAGGAAGTTTTCAAGGCTTTGGGTGAAAAAGCAACGGCCGAAAAATGCGATGCCATGGAGGGATTGTTGGAAGAAGCAGAGGGAATCATGGAAGAAACCGAGCCCGGAGCCGTTCGGGATGCCGCCATCATCGCTGCTGCGCAAAAAGTAGAGCATTATGAAATAGCGTCTTACGGAACCCTTGTTGCTTATGCGAAACTGCTCAAAGAAAAAGAAGCCCAGACTTTACTGGAGGATATACTCAAGGAAGAAAAGGCTTGTGACAAAGACCTGACGAAATTAGCTGTTTCTGAAATCAACTTGAAAGCCAAATAAAGGTTTTACATATGGATTATCAAGAAGCCTGAATTTAATATTCAGGCTTTTTTGTTTCGTAACAACTCAAATAGAATCCGTTTTTAACTCTTAATTTTTTAAGGGCCCGGATTACACACGAGGCGTAGCCGATGTGATTAGTTTAAACCTCCGAATTTTGGAATTAGAACAGCTGCTAAAAACGCAACCCCCTTTAAATCGCTTGAAAAGAGGTTAGTTTCTTTATGATTCCGGAAAGTTTATTGAAAAATAAGGGTTGTGCAACGGTTACCACTGTTGTCTGCAGTCTTTATTTTTTCACGTTTTTTATATAGTTTTCAATTTCTTGGAATGTCATTTCTGAATTTTCAATCCAAGGAAAATGTCCAGCTTTATCAATTAATATAAGTTTTGAATTTGGTAAAAGTCTATGCAATTCTTCTGCATAATTTGGTGGATTATTGGTGTCATATATTCCATTAATTATCAGAATATCCGTATTGATATTCGGAAATAATTTTTGATAATCAAGATACTTTTGTCTTTCTATTTCTGTTTCTATTGGATAAACATCTTTAATTGGTTTTCTCCTTCCTGCTTTTGAAATTTCTTTTACAATTGGGATTACTTTTTGAGAACTTTCTTCGTTATAACACCACCATTTTATTGGTGCATCTGAAATATCATTTCCTTCTTCATTTATTTTGGTTTTATTTTCAATCATATAATCCCAATCTTTTATAACTTGAGCAAACCAACCAGATTCTTTTGCTCTTTGTATTTCGGATTTTTTTCTTCTATCAAAAGTTTCTTGCTGAGTTCCAACGAAACTTGTACCTGATAAAATTAGACCAGAAGTTTTTTGCGGAAATTTTAAAGCATATTCTAAAGCTATTGAACTTTGGTCAGAATGTCCAAAAATCCAAATTTTATCAGCGTTTAATTTCTTTCTTAAATCTTCAATTTCTTGAACAATAAAATCTTGATTGTATTCCTCAATTGTTTTTGGGATTTCAGATTTTCCAGTTCCTCTCGGTTCATAATAAACCATTGTAAAATATTTTTCCAAAGGTTTTAGAGTTAATTCATAACCGATTTTTCCAGAACTTAAATGTCCAACAATCATTATTGGACCTTTACCTTTAATTGTGTAATTGAGTTTTAAATTTCCAACTTTTTCATAATAATTCCCATTTTGAATTTTGCTTTGACAACTTACAATATTGGAAAAAGTCAAAAAGAAAACAATTAAATTTAATATTCTGAAATTCAATTTCATATACGGTCTTTGTAAGATTGCAGACAACGCCCCGCCGGATTTGCGAAGTCCCGGAGGTTTGAAGCGAAGCTATTAAAACCGGAGGGATTTAGCAAATCCGGAGTTGTACGCAGTTCGGAGCGTCAGCGAAGGGCTGTGTACAACTCC
>JAEZDQ010000081.1 GCA_023433225.1 Bacteroidota bacterium
TTTGTTTGTCTATGGATTTCAGTTTTTCTTTCAACAATGCAATCCGGTCTCGGATAATCCGCCTGTCGGTTTCAATCTCGGTTTCACCCGGACCACGCATCCCGATTCCTCCGCGTTGGCGTTCCAAATGCGTCCACATCCGGGTTAATCTTGGCAATAGGTATTCGTATTGCGCCAGTTCCACTTGTGTACGGGCATAGGAGGTTTGGGCGCGTTGGGCAAAGATGTCGAGAATCAACTGCGTACGGTCAATGATTTTCTTATCAACCACTTTCTCAATGTTCTTTAACTGCGAAGGCGTCAGTTCATCGTCAAAAATAACGGTATCGACTTCGTATTCATCCACAAAATCTTTGATTTCCTGTAATTTCCCGCTCCCGACAAAGAATTTAGAATCGGGCTTATCCATTTTCTGGGTGAAACGCTGCGCCACTTCAGCTCCGGCAGTATAAGCCAAGAACTGAAGTTCATCCATGTATTCTTCCAGTTTTTCTTCAGGTTGTTCGCGGGTAACAAGTCCGACGAGCACCACTTTTTCGTATTGTGCTTCTTTTTTCTCCAACATAATTGAACCGCAAAATTACTGAAAAATAAAAAGGGCTGCAAATAAAGCAACCCTCTCAAAGGTTTAGATAGTACTTAAGGTGTGATCTTTTTAAAATCGAGACAAATGAAAACAAAAATCTACCATAAAAAAAATATGAAAATACCACATAGATACCACATGCGTGTTTTTCTCAAAAGATTTAACTTAGTCTTTGCATCCAAATATAGATGTCTTGTCCGAGCGGAATTTCGAGTTTTTTGCGTAACCTGTTTTTTCTGTTTTGGACTGCTTTGAGTGTTACAAAAGTGAATTCGGCAATGTCTTTGGATGAAAAATTTAAAAAAAGCAGTGCGCAAAATTTAATTTCACTTGTTTGTAAATCGGGGTAGGTTTTCATCAACCGCTCACAAAAATCCGGATAAACTTCCTGAAAGCGCGTGAGAAATGCAGGGTTGTTTGTTTTGGCCAGTTCGACCAATTCTTCCAAACCGTTATTCATCTGTCTTTTCAGCAATTTATTTTCTTTCTCTTTTGTCAGTAACAGTTCCTCTTTGTTCAAAAATTCAAATTCATTGCGTTGTTTGCTTCTGTAGCCGTACAAACCGATGGAAAATACAATTACGGATATTAAAAATACCAGTCCGATGACCACGTAATTTCTTTTCCGAGTTTGGCGCGCCTCTATTTCCTGTTTATTAAGCAGATCGTTCACTACATTACCGACCGCATCGAGTTTGGATGAGGTGACGCTGTCTTTTAAACTGATGAATTTGTCGGAATAATATTTGGCTTGTTCCGGTTCGTTCAAATATTGGTAAATCTTCGAAATACGGCTCAATATATAAGTATAACTCGCATCATAAAAGTCCAATCCGCTGATGATTTTTTGGGTTTCCAAGTAATATTCCAAAGCCTCTTGGTATTCTTTCTTTTCATAATGCAAATCTCCCATGGCACGGAAAACATCTTGCCTGAAAGGGTCTTCGTATTTTTTCAGCAAACACAAGGATTTTTGGAAATAATGTTGGGCGGAATCCAAGTTTTTTTTCTCTTCCAATAACATCAATCCGTGGTCTAAATAAGACAAACTTAATGAAGCATATACTTCTTTTTCATCCATAGATTTGAGCAAGTTGATTTCTTTGTCCAAATAATAATGAGCAGAATCCAAATTTTCCAAATCGTAATAAGTAACGTGTAAATTGCCATAAGCCCGTCCCCGTATGATTTTGGAGAAAGGACTGTCGGATAAATTTGCCAACCGAATCGTTTGGTGGTATTTTTTGATTGCCTGTGGGTACATATTGAGTACCATATAATTGGTGGCTGTAATTTCGCTGAGCTTCGCCCGAAAAAGCGGATTTTTTTTGGCAAAACTTTCTTTTTCCGCCTTTTCGATGTATTCAAAAGATTCACGGTGCCGACCCATGTCCCCCAAAGCCCGGGCTATATTGTAGTTGGCTTCCGCAACAGCTTTGGAGATTTTCATCACTTCCGCTTTGGTTAAAGCCAACTTCGCCAAGTCATGGGACTTTTGGTTTTCGAATTCATCAAAAGCTTGGGTAGAAGCGTCCAGCAGGCTGTCAATTTCTTGGATAGCATTTTGTGCAAACAAGAAACTTGAACCAAAACCACTCGCAAAAAAATATATTATAAACGTAAAAAGACGCACTTCTCTGTTAATTAACGGCTAATATAAGAAATGAACCCATCCGTTTTTAAAGAATAGGTTTATCTTTACCTAAAAATAAGTTTTTATGAAAAAAGTATTATCACTTATCACCGCATTCACATTGCTAATGGTGGGCAATGCCCAAGTAGAAATCCCGCAACCAAGCCCTTTCGGCAAATTCGAACAAAAAATTGGCTTGACCGATGTAACGGTTGAATATTCAAGGCCTGCTAAAAAGGAAAGGGTTATTTTTGGCGACCTAGTTCCTTATGGTAAAATGTGGCGTACCGGAGCCAATAAAAACACGGTTATTTCTTTTTCGGATGACGTCGTAGTAGATGGCCAAAAACTGAAGGCCGGGAAGTATGCCCTTTTCACCACGCCCGGAAAAGACCAATGGGAAGTCATCTTTTATTCCGAAACCGAAAATTGGGGTTTACCACAGAAATGGGATGATTCAAAAGTTGCAGCCAAAACCACTGTCAAAGTTCATCAAATGCCGATGGTAATGGAAACTTTCACCCTGCTGATTGATGACCTCACCAATAATTCAGGAACCTTAGGGATTCTTTGGGACAAAGTGTATGTAGGGGTGAAATTGGAAGTACCTACTGATGAAAAAGTGATGGGTACGATTGGCAAAACCATGCAAAACGACCCGAAATGGGAAGATTATTATGCAGCAGCGACCTATTATTTCAATGCTGACAAAGACATCAAACAGGCCAAAGAATGGATTGACAAAGCGATGGGTATGAACCCGAAACCCATGTTCTACCAACTCCGTCAGCAATCCTTGATTTATGCAAAAGCCGGGGATAAAAAAGGAGCCATCGACCTGGCTAAACAATCCTTAGACGCTTCTCAAAAAGCAGGAAACGAGGATTATGTAAAAATGAACCAGGAATCTCTAAAAGAATGGGGAAGTAAATAAATCTCAATATTACGGAATATGGCGGCCTCTTCGGAGGCCGTTTTATTTTCCTATTTCTTCAATATTCGGGGATTTTTCATTTCCTCCCTTCATCAAATCAATTAAAACAGCTATCAAAATCACCAAAGCGCATCCAAACAAATTCAACCATAAATACGGCATCCAGTCAAATTTCCATCCGATAATCACAATGATTTGGGTAATGATTGCCGCAATGAATACCGAATTTCCTCGGACAAAACGGAAGAAAAACGCCAGCAGGAAAATTCCTAAAACATTTCCATAAAAGATGGAACCGATGATGTTGACCAATTGAATTAAATTGTCAAATAAATTGGCTACACAAGCAAATAAAATCGCCAGGACACCCCACAAAAGCGTAAACCATTTGGAAGCTTTCAGGTAGTGAATATCTGCTTGGTTGGGCTTGTTTCTTCTGTATAAATCCATCGTCGTTGTGGTTGCCAGCGCGTTTAATTCGGACGAAGTCGAGGACATGGCGGCACACAACGCCATCGCCAGCAAAAGACCGATGACGCCTTTCGGCAGATGGTTCAGGATGAAATGAATAAAAACATAATCTTTATCGTTGGTTTCCACTACAGGATTTGCTTGCGAAATAATTTGCCGTGCTTCTTCGCGTAATTCCTTGTCTTTATTTTCGGAGGAAATAATTGCTTTTTTTAATGTTTCTTTTTCAGATTTCTCGGCAGTTGTATAATTAAAAATCAAATCTTTTTTGGCTTCGAAATTCTTTGAATTCTCATTTTCCAATTCTGAATATTGCTCAAAATAGGTTGAATTTTCAATGGATTTCTGAGCCACCGGATTAAAATTCAAAGGAGAAGGATTGAATTGGTAAAACACAAAAACCATCACACCAACCAATAAAATGAAAAACTGCATCGGTACTTTTAAAAATCCGTTCATGATCATTCCCATCTGACTTTGTTTAACCGATTTCCCGCTCAGATAGCGCTGAACCTGACTTTGATCCGTTCCGAAATAACTCAGTGAAAGAAAAGTTCCGCCGATGATTCCACTCCAAATCGTGTATCGGTTATCGAAATCAAATGAAAAATCAAGAATGTCCATTTTACCACTGGCTCCGGCAATTTCCAGGGCATTGGAGAAAGTAATTCCGTCGGGAAGCGAATAAACCAAAATGACAAAAGCCACCGCCATTCCGCCCATCATAATCGACATTTGTTGCTTTTGAGTAACATTTACCGCTTTGGTCCCTCCAGAAACAGTATAAATAATGACCAACGCACCGATGATGATATTCAACCAAGTCAAATCCCAACCCAATACCGCAGACAAAATAATGGAAGGCGCAAAAATGGTAATTCCGGCCGCTAAACCTCTTTGAATTAAGAATAAAGAAGCCGTTAAAGTCCTGGTTTTCAAATCAAAACGGCTTTCCAAAAATTCATAAGCTGTATAAACACTTAATTTATGGTACAAAGGAATGAAAACCAAACAGATGATGACCATCGCAATCGGCAATCCGAAGTAAAACTGCACAAATCCCATCCCGTCGTGAAATGCTTGTCCGGGCGTGGAAAGAAAAGTAATCGCACTGGCCTGCGTCGCCATTACGGACAATCCCACGGTAAACCAATTTGAATCGTTTCCTTTCAGAAAATCCTGCACATTGCTTTGTCCGCGCGTCTTCCAAACACCGTAAACCACAATGAACAACATCGAACCGATCAATATAATCCAGTCAATTCCGTGCATCAGCTAAAAATTTTCATCAGAATGTAAAACACGAGAATGTATCCGGCATTGGCGAGCAAAACCCAGGTGTAGGACTCACGCCAAGCCCCTCCCAAGCTCCCCAAAGGGGAGGCTTTTTGATCTTTATTTTTTTTGTTGTTCATTTAATTTAAGTTTTATTTTAGAAAACCTTGTCAAGGTTATTTTCATTGTGAAGATTAACCTTGACAAGGTTCGTTAATTATTTCCCTAAGGATAAAATATTCGCCAACAATCGGTAAGCTCCCGGAACGCCCTCCGGCAATTCGCGGAAGAAACTCAAACCGGTGTAAACATAATAGCCTTTACCGTACTCCGCCACGAGCAAACTTCCTTTCATCGGCGATTCGCCTTTGTCGTGCATGGACAAAATCGGCGTAAATTCTTTACTCCATTTGTCCGGAAAATACAATCCTCTTTCCTGCACCCAGCCTTCGAAATCTTTCGAAGTAATTTTGTTCGGATGATTTAAAACCGGATGATTTTTATCCAAAAACTTCACTTCCGAATGTTCATCGGTTACCCGGTCACGCGACAAAATCAAATCAAAAGGCGCAACTTCCGGCGTAAGAACATCGCGCGAAGTATTGTATTGCACCAACATATTTCCGCCGTTTTTGACATATTCAAAGAGAATTTTATTTTTAAAAGTCAATTCGTTGATGACATTAAAGGCACGAATTCCCAGAACCACCGCATCGAATCTTTGCAAGTTTTCGGCTGTTATGTTTTGAGGTGAAATGATTTCCACTTCGTATCCGATTTGACGCAAATTTTCCGGAACGGAGTCGCCTGCGCCCATAATGTATCCGATTTTTTCACCTTTTTTCTCGATGTCTATTTTCACCAATTTAGCCGAACCGGACAACAAAACTTTTTGTTCGGGAATATGATCGTAATTGATTTCAATCAATTGATTTTCATAAGTTCCAATCCCCACTTTGAGTTGTGGAATTAATTCTCCTTCGGACTGATTTTTCGGTGGACTGACTTCAAACCAAAAGGTTTTTTCTTCGTCTTTTGCATTCAAAATTACTTCCTGATTTTCAGGTGAAATCTTCCAACCATCCGGTGCTTTCAGGCTTAAATTTCCTTTTAAATCATCCGTAAAAGATTTGACTTTTACCGGAATTCTATGGGGCGTTTCATCACCATAAATCAAGACTTTTTCTTCGACATTGACCGAAACTTCAGGCAAAACCACAAAAGGTTTATAGGTTTCGCCTTTTGCCGGATCATTGTATTTATAAACTACCGGCTTTTCAAAATGAAAATCTTGCCCCAAAATATTTACATTGAACAAAATGCTGTACGGTGGCGGCGTTTCCGGCAATCCGATTAAATTCTCATCACCCACTTTATACATCCCCAAACTTCCTTTTTCTTCGAGATAATAGGGCGAAGTCGGTTTCAAAAAGGCGGAACCCACCAAAGTTTTTTCTGTGTAAAATGCTTCATTGGGTTTTAAATCTTGACTTTCCTTAACTAGCTGAACTTCATTCAATCTAATCGAAAGATTACTGCGGTTAATCGCTTCTATTTTTACATCGGCTTTACCACCAACGGTCGTGTAAGGTTCTTTAGCGACAGCTTCCAGAAACAATCCGGAGCAATGGTAAATGATGTTTTTTATTTCTTCCAGTTTAATTTTTCGCCAATGTTCATCTTCCAATTTTAAAATCAATTGGTAGGCTTTTATGAGTTCAGGAACGGATTTGGATGGATTTGTAAAATCAAATTCCTGTTCCACTTTTGAGAGAATTTCTCCGATTGCCTTTCCTCCTTTTACACGGTTCCAACTGGTATCAATTCCTTCGAAAACATCGTTTTTCGGCATTCCACCTTTGATGGGTTCCAGATATTCAATCGCTGTTCCACGAACCGCCGTCGCTCCAAACCCTTGTGAGCTGTGTTGACTTCGGCTTTTGGCAGCAATTTCGGAATTGCTCAATCCTAAAGTCGGATAATAAGACCCGATGTCCATCACGAAAAGATTGGTTTTATCGGCCTTGTCAAATTTTTCCTGACTTCCATAAAAAAACCAAGATTGGTTCCAGAAAAGCCGTTTGGGTTGCCAGGTCGAATAGGTTTTTAATTGTTCAGGAAAACGGTTGGGATTTCCGGCCAGATCAAATGCTTCCACCGACAAAATTGCCGATGCGGTATGATGTCCGTGCGTGGTTCCGGATGTGCGATGGTCAAAACGGTTGATGATGACATCAGGTTGAAATTTGCGGATGATATACACCAAATCGCTTAAAACTTCTTCTTTGTCCCAAAATTGAAAAGTTTCTTCCGGATTTTTTGAATACCCGAAATCGTTGGCTCTTGTAAAAAACTGTTCGCCACCGTCAATTCTTCTTGCCTGCAAAAGTTCCTGCGTGCGGATTACACCCAATAATTCTCTTAATTCGTTTCCAATTAAATTTTGTCCGCCATCACCTCGCGTCAGGGAAATATAGGCTGCCCTTGCATGAACCGTATTTTCAAAATAAGAAATCAAATGGGTGTTTTCATCGTCCGGATGGGCTGCCACGTACAAAACCGAACCCAGAAAATTGAGTTTTTGAATGGATTCATAGATTTCTGCCGAACTTGGTTTTTTGGGAGCTTGGGCAAAACACAAAACAGGTATAACCAGTAAAACAAAGGCGCAATAAACTTTTCGCATGGGGTGGATTCGTTTTTTGAGGCCTAAATATAAGGGAAATTTGAAACACCGGTATCATTTGGCTTTTCGGTGCTTTCTGGCAAAAAATTCTTTATAGACTTCCACTTTTTGTTCATATCCGATACCACCGGATTTTACTTTGTAACGGAAATAACGGTAATCGGCAATGGCTGCGTGGTAATTGTCGTGGTCATGCAGAATTTTTGTGGATTCACAATCTACAACAATGGATTTGAGGGAATTAATGACGGATTCATAAAAATTTCTCATTTCATAATCCGCTTGGAACTCTGCCCATTCCACATCGGGGCTGGCCAGACTCGGTTGGCTGTCAAAACTCGCTTTTGCAAAATCCACGACCAGCTTATTCTTCTCGTTCACCGAACTCCAAATCTGTCGCTCCTTGGGCAAAAGGGAAACCATGTAACCCGAACGTTGGGCTTGTATAAGTCAAATTACCCACTAATAAATAGGAAAAAGATTAAAATAGAAGAATAAACTTAACCTTCCGCTTACCATTCGGCGAAAAAACGTTCTAGGAATTGTTCCAAGAACAAATGGCGCTCCTCTGCCAATTTCTTGGCGGCATCCGTATTCATCAAACCTTTCAATTTCAATAATTTATCATAAAAATGTTGAATGGACGTTTCTTCAGGACTTTCCGGATTGTAAATTTCACGCTGCTTGCTTCCGCCATAGGCAAAAGTCCGGGCGAGTCCGATGGCGCCCAGAGCATCCAGACGGTCTGCGTCCTGAACGATTTTGGCTTCCAAAGTCGTGGGCGCATTTCCTTTGCTGAAAGAGACTTGGGAAACGATTTCCAACACTTTTTTGATGGTTTCGGAACCGAGGCCTTGGAGCAATAAAAAGCCGGAGATCAATTCAGCAGCGCGATCCACGCCATTGTGCAATTTGTAATCGCCCAAATCGTGCAGCCAAGCCGACAGTTCCACCAAAAACAAATCGGCATTTTCTTCTTGGGCAATTCGTTTGGCCATTTTCACGACCCGTTCTATGTGGTAATAATCGTGACCGGTGGTTTCTCCTGAAAACCTCATTTCGATGTAATTTTTTGTAGACGTTAGGATTTGATTTTGATTCATCTGACAAAAATAGTTTTTGTAAAGAGATTGCAAAGAAAAACCCGAACAATCGTCCGGGTTTTGTTTTTATTTTTTAACCCACTTAAAACTCTTTCTTTCCTCACCCATACTAAGTTGTACGACATAAGTTCCCGGCTGCAAATGAGAAAGGTTGTATGTTCTCAAAGATTTGGAAATGGATTCGTTTTGAGTGAATACATTTTGTCCTGTAAAATCAAAAATCTTTATTTTGAAATCATACACTTCTTCCTTGAATTTGATATTTAAAATTCCGGATGAAGGATTTGGGAAAACCGAAACCGAGTTTGCTGGCATGTCTTGTGTTCCCATGACAATTTCTTTCATTAAAAACCCGTCACGGGTATTATTTCCTTTGTATCCGTTCCAAAGAATTTTGCTTTCGTCATACGGAACGTCCAGATTATAGGAACTGATGAAAAGAGAGTCGGTTGAAGCTCCAAAATTCAGGGTATATGAATTCAGGGAAAGATCCATCATGCCGTCATTGTCAATGTCACCTATAACCGCTCCATTGAGGAAAGTGAATCCTCTGGGACGTAATGGAAAACCTTCAATTTCACCGGAGCCATCTACTGAAAATGCATGAAGATATCCATATCCTTCGGCGTCTGTAATATTACTACCAAAAATCAATTCCATTACCCCGTCATTGTTAATATCGGCGACAGTGATAACCCCTTCATTTCCTCCCACTTTATTGATGGGAAAATTGCCAATGTCATTACCGTCAGGTGACATTCCATATAGGGTAGGAAGGGGATTGCCTTCAGAGAAATTCGGATTGCCGGCAAAAATTTCATAATTCTCATCACCGTCCACATCAGCTACAGTTGGCGGTGCATAGGTCCAATTACCAATCGCATAAGGCCAGCCTGTTCGATAACTTCCATCGTGTTCACGCACATAATAAGCGGGATTATCTCCATGATTGGCTCCTACAATTTCCAAATCACCATCCTCATCTAAATCGACCAAAACGGGAGATTGATAAGAATAAGCAACTCCCGTGGCGACAACGGGAAATCCGGGTAAAATACCCGCATCGGGTTTTAAAGCAAACAAGCCCGTATTGTAACCAGCGACAATGATTTCTTTGGTGCCATCGTTGTCAATATCTCCAACTGAAGGTGTAAAACAAGATACAGATCCAATGTCATACGGCCAGTTTTCGTTGAAATAAGTACCATCTAAATTGTATACATGGATTAAGGCCGAAGTTCCACTTGCTCGTTGTGCAGTGATAATTTCATATACTCCATCATCATCTAAATCGGCAACCGTAGGTGCATTGTTCACTAAAGTAGTTCCAAATGCTTTGGGCCATCCGGGCATTTCATTTCCTTGGTGATTTAAAACGACAATACCATTTTGCAAAGTTGAAAACCCATAGTTAATAACGATTTCCAAATTGCCATCAGCGTCCAAATCAGCGACGGCTGGTGGATAAAGCACAGGGCCTAACATGGATTTTTCAAATAGTATGGAACCATCTCCTTTGATTGCATAAAATTTATCATTTATGCCAATCAGAAGTTCGTCCACGCCGTCATTGTCCAAATCGGCAAGCGTCAGCCCTCTTGTGTTTTTTGAATACTGAAAAGCAGGTGCTTCGAAGGTCATAAAAGGTTCAGGGTTAATTTCGTTGGGAGTAACCAAAGTTTGAAATCCTTCAACTTCTTCCACCGTAATTTCTCCGCTTCCATTTACCTTTGCCATCATGAAGGTGGCTTGGGCAGAAACAAATCCAATTAGCGTTAAGTTGGTAATAAACGTAAAAACTTTTTTCATACTGAATGATTTAATTCTCTAAAGTTAGTAATTAATCCTTTTCCTAATGCTTAATGAGGCTCTTAATTAATTATTTACCAATAAACTGTCTGATATTAGAATAATTAATTTATATTTGCACCCTCAAAAATGTAACTAAATCGGGACGAGTTCCCAAAAATACATATAAAAAATGGCAACAAAAATCAGATTGCAAAGACACGGAAGAAAAGGAAAAGCATTCTTCCACATCGTAGTAGCAGACTCCCGTTCACCTCGTGACGGGCGTTTCATCGAAAAAATCGGAACCTACAACCCTGTTACCAACCCTGCACAAATCGAATTGGATATTGATGCGGCGGTTTCTTGGTTACAAAAAGGGGCACAGCCTACCAACACGGCCAGAAACATCCTTTCTTACAAAGGCGCTTTGATGAAAAAGCACTTGTTGGGCGGTGTCGCAAAAGGTGCTTTCAGCGAAGAAGATGCTGAAACCCGTTTCCAAGCTTGGTTGGAAGAAAGAAGCCAAGCGGTAGAAAACAAAAAAGAAGGTTTGGCCAAATCTGCACAAGATATAAAAGCGGCTAAATTGGAGGCAGAAAAGAAAAAATCGGAAGCCCGCATAGCGGTTGAAGAAGAATCTCCTACAGAGGAAGCGGAAGCAACGACAGAAGAAAGCGTTGAGGAGGTTTCGGCTGAAGCATCGGAAGAAACTCCTGCTGCTGAGGAAGCAGCTGCTGAAGAAACTTCAGAAGAGAAAACAGAAGAATAATCCAATTCGTCTGATGCGGAAAGAAGATTGTTATTACTTAGGTAAAATAACGAAAACACATGGTTTCAAAGGAAACTTAATCTTGCATCTCGAAACAGACGAACCGGAATTATACAATAACTTGGAATCAGTATTCATCGAAAGAGATGGAATGCTGGTTCCATTTTTTTTTGAATTCGCCCAACCTTATTCAAAGGGAAAATTATTGGTGAAATTCGAAGGCATTTCACCCGAAGAGGCGGAAAAACTTGTGAACCGCCGTGGCTATTTACCGCTCGAAACTTTACCCGATTTGGCGGGAACGGATTTTTATTACCACGAAATCACCGGATTTTCGGTCATAGACACCCAACACGGCGAAATCGGCATTATTCAAAACGTCAACGACAGTGGCGCACAAGCTTTGTTTGAAGTTAAATTCGGAGACAAAGACCTATTGATTCCCGTGGTGGATGAATGGATTCTGGAAGTCAACCGCGATGAGAAATTCATCAAAATGGAAACTCCCGAAGGATTGATTGAGTTGTATTGGGGTTAATTTATGTGAATCCTCCGGATTCAATCTTAATTTATAATTCTGATTTCTATAAATATTTGATTTCTCTGAAATCAATTTCGCAGTTTTTTAGACCCGTATTAATCTTTATCCACACCGTCGCTGTACATTTCCATAATTCTATCGAAATGCTCATCTCCAATCCTGTCTGCTTCTTGGTAGCTAATGGTTTTTCCTTTTGGAAATTTGACACGAAAATTATCTTTTAAGATTTCAATTTCTTTGGCGGTATATTGTTCTGTCAGTATTGCATTTTCAACTGAAACACTAACTATCTCAAGTTCGAGGATCAGTCCAGGCAAACCACCATAAAGTTCAGGGCCGATTGCATAGGGCAGTTTGGAAGCATACCAAGCTGTCATTACGATATCTGCCCCATTTACATTTTCTTCCAGAACTGCGGTAGCTTTTCGGACTGAATAGCCTAAAATTTCTTTGGTGTCTTTTTCAATTCTCCAGTCATATTTCAGCAAAGAGTCCGAAACCAAATATTTTTTTCCAAATATATTCTCCTCTACAAAAAATCTCTTCTCTTTCAGGTCAATGAAATAATGATCACTCCTCATCTGAGAAGTTGGCTTATCATCTTCCATTTGCACCACCAGCTTCTCTATGTCGTCATACGCCGACTTGTCTCCATCTATGACCAACTCAAAATCCGTTGGCAGAATCCTACCTCCAAACTTGGATGTCGCATTGGTTTCATCCAGGATAAAATTCCCTTCATATGTAACTTTCAATTTTTCCTGGGCAGATAGGATAGTCCCGCTGAGAATTAAGATGAAAAGAGAAAAAAACCGGGTCATGATTTTAAAATTTTAATAGTCAGAATCAACTGTCTAAAATAGCAAAATAATCCTGACGAAGTGGTAAAATCAGTTTTCAATAAACGAATTTACCAGATTTTCCAATTCCTCGTTTGATTTGATTTTGGTCGGAAACCAAGCGGAACCATCGTCTATTGAAGTTTTGTTTTCCGGAATTTGGTTGTTTTGAAATTCATCCCAAGTCAATTCCGTAGTTTCAACTTTTGTATTATCGTTTACGAAATTCCAGTAATACAAAATAGGCATGAACCTGTCCCAATTCCCGAAAGTGAATTCAAATCCGTAAAATTCTTCAATCTCTTTCCATGCAACACGCCACTCAAGCTTTTCAAAAACCGGTGAAGAATTTTCCCAAAAATCAAATTTTTCCATGATATAAGAAACCCGGATGGAATCTTTGCTGATTTCAACCTCCGGCCGGTGAAACCTGTAATAAATAGAATCATAAACCGGCTCCTTTGGGGTGAAATCGTGGTGTTTAATTTCTATGTTTTCCGGGAAATTTTCCAACATGAGGGTTTTAATTCTCTGGATTTCGGAATCGGTTTGCGCGAATAAAAATCCGGAAATTAATACACAGAAAAGGAAGTGAAATTTCATATTAATATTCATTTTGTGGTTTCCAGCAAACCGCCGTCGGTACTTTTATGGTCAATTCTTCATTTTGGAAATAACCGGTAATGTAAGTATATCCAATGTTTCGGACGCCCCATTCTTTTTTATTCGAAATGCTTACATCGTGTTTTCCTGAACCATTTGAAAAAGACGGACTGGGACTGTAATTGGTGAAATTTACAAAATCATCAGGTCGATCTGACGAAAATCGCGTTGGCCAAATTTGTAGATTTCCATTTGAGTTATTGTAAAAATGAACCGGAATGGTCCAGTTTCCACCTTGTTGTGAAATGACAATCGGCATTTTTTTATAGAAAATCTGCATGTCGGATTCTTCCAGATAAATTC
>JAEZDQ010000092.1 GCA_023433225.1 Bacteroidota bacterium
TTTTGGGGTTTTTGTTGGTATATGATTCCGCGCTGAGGAATGTATTGTCTTGGGATGCCGATTCCGAAAAAGTCAAAGCCGCTCAAAACACTTTTACCACCAACAGGTTCCCTATCCATTTTACGGATGTTTTGCCGGATATTTATGAAGTATTCGACTATTTGATTCTCCCACCGGAAGGATTTGAAAAAATGATTAATTTAGAAAATTGGGAATTGGTTTTTTCGAAGAATAACCTGAATGTTTATAAAAACACGGATGGCAGAAGAATTTGACGTGGTTATTATCGGGAGCGGATTAGGCGGATTGGTCAGTGCGAACATCCTCTGCCGGGAAGGGTTGAGGGTACTCGTATTGGAAAAAAACCAACAATTCGGCGGGAACCTCCAGACTTTTTCACGGGATAAATGTGTCTTCGATACCGGTGTACACTATATCGGCGGGCTTCTACCCGGTCAAAACCTGCATAAATATTTTCATTACTTGGGGATTGCCGACAAACTCCGGCTCCGGCAAATGGATGTGGATGGATTTGATATGGTAAGTTTTGACGAGGATCCCCATGAATATCCTTATGCCCAAGGAACAACGAATTTCGTTGCGCGGCTTGCCCATTATTTTCCGGATGAAAAAGAAAACATCAAGCTTTATGTGGAAAAGATGAAAGAAATTTGCGACAGTTTTCCGCTCTATCGTTTGGAGTCAAAACAAGAAAATTACCTCTCAAAGGACGAAATCATGTCCCTGAAAGCAAGTGAAGTCATCGGCGCCATTACCCAAAACGAAAAGCTCCGGGCCGTATTGGCCGGAACAAATTTCCTCTATGCGGGCATCCGCGACAAAACGCCTTTTTATGTGCACGCCCTTTCCATCAATTCCTACATTGAAAGCGCGTGGCGGTGTTTGAATGGCGGGAGCCAGATTTCCAAAGAGCTTATCAAACAAATCCGGAATCTGGGAGGGACTGTCTTAAAGCACAAAGAAGTAATTTCGATTGATGTGAATGACGGGGAAGCTTGCTGCGTCCGCACCAAGGATGGTTCGGAGTATAAGGGAAAACATTTCATTTCGAACATAGACCCCAAAAAAACCATGTCGCTTATCCGAAATTATCCGGTCCGGAAATCTTATTTGAAAAGAATCAAAGACCAAGAAAATACTGTCTCTTCATTTAGTCTTTACATCACCCTGAAACCGAATAGTTTTCCTTATTTCAATAAAAATTATTACCACTACAAGGACGAATCAAAAGTTTGGGCCAGTATTGATTACAAAGCCGAAAATTGGCCCGAAGGCTATATGGTTTCCAGCAGCGCGAAAACGGCAAACGATAAGTGGGCGGAAGGTTTGAGCGTGTTAACCTATATGCGCTATGAAGACGTCGCCCAATGGGGAGATACCTTCAACACCGTTTCAGAAAAGGATTTCAGGGGCGAAGGTTATGAAAAATTCAAGTCGGAAAAAACCGAACGCTTGCTCAGCGAACTGGAAAAAAAATTTCCCAACCTGAGGGACTGTATTCTTTCCACTTATGTGGCCACGCCGTTGACTTACCGCGATTACATCGGCAGTGAAACCGGCTGCATGTACGGTTTTGTTAAAGATGCGAATTCACCCATGAAAAGTTACCTTTCGCCCAAAACAAAACTCAGGAATCTATGGTTAACCGGGCAAAGTATCAACATGCACGGGATTTTAGGGGTGACCATTAGTGCAGTTTTGACCTGTTCGGAACTGGTGGGAAAAAAGCATTTATTGGACAAAATCAACCAAGCATACTGCGAATTAGAAAAATAATCTCAGGTAAATTGTTCCCCTTTGTTTAATTTCAAATCACTGACAAAGGTTTTAATGGTTTGGTCTTTGTCCATTGGACAAATTAACAAAGCGTTTTCCGTATCGACCACGATGTAGTTTTCCAGCCCGTCAATGATGACGGCTTTGTTTTGGCTTGTATAAACCAAGGATTTGTTGGAATTATAAGTTAAAATCGGTTTTCCCTTTTTCACATTGCCCTGCTTGTCCTTTTTTAAATTTTCATAAAGGGATTTCCAAGTCCCTAAATCAGACCATCCGAATGACGAAGGGATAACATACACATTATCTGCTTTTTCCATGATGCCGTTGTCGATGGAAACGAATTGGACCGTGCCGTAAAGTTTCCTCAATTCTTTTTTTCCTTCCGGTGAAGAAAGCGGCTTTTTAATGGATTGAAAGGATTCAGCCATTTCGGGCAAATGGGTTTGAAAGGATTGGATGATGGTTTTGACATTCCAAACAAAAATCCCGGCATTCCACAGAAATTCACCCGATTTATAAAAAACTTCCGCCAATTCGATTCCCGGTTTTTCCGTAAAAGTCTTGACCTTTTTCAGTTTGTTTTTACTTTCTATGAATTGAATGTAACCATATCCCGTGTCCGGCCTGGTGGGTTTGATCCCGAGCGTGATGAGCGTATCGTTTTTTTCCGCTTCTTCCAATGCCAGACTTAATTTGGTTAAAAAAGTTTTTTCGTCTAATATCACATGGTCCGAAGGTGCTACCACAATGTTTGCATTGGGGTTTTTCTCCTGAATGAGCATCGCCGCGTACAAATTACAAGGTGCTGTGTTCATGCCCACGGGCTCCGCTACAATTTGTTCTTTGGAAAGTCCGGGGAGTTGTTCCAGAGTCAAATCGACATATTCATCCAAAGTAACCACGTAAATCTGGTCGTGAGGGATGATTTGGGACAAGCGGTCAAAGGTTTGTTGCAGGAAAGTCCTTCCTGTTCCTAAGATGTCGTGAAACTGTTTGGGGTTGGCGGCGGTGCTGAGCGGCCAGAAACGTGACCCTACTCCACCCGCCATGATGATACCGAAGTTGTTGTTTTTCATACTTCAAAATATTTCGTCCGCAATTGCACTTCCGCTGACGACGTACAATTTTCCTGTCCGGATTTCCCGGCAAAGATACCTTATTTTTCGCTTTTCCCCTTTTTCAAACACCCTTTTTCCCAATCGGAATTTTTGGTTTTCAGAGAGGTTTTCAATTCGCATGTCGTTTTCTTCTCCGTTTAGAAACAAGTCTTTATGCAATAAACGGTCTGCATTCAAGGAGGCTTTGGGGCTGCGCGCATGCCGCAAAATAACAGGCCGGAGTGCTTCCGGGTAAATTTCCAAAGATTCCAAAAGCAATTTGCCGAACACCTGTTTCCATTCGGCTCCATGGGATTTGACACTTTTCGGGTAATGAACACTGACCCATAAATGGGCGATTTCATGGGTCAATACAAAAAAGAAAGCTTCCGGAGAAATGTCTTTGTTCACGGTGATTTCATGTGAATTCTCATGGATGAAAAATTTATAATCTCCTAATTTGGTTTTGCGCGTATTCCTTGTTTTAATCGTTAAATTTTCCTTTCCTACCCAGCTTTTCACAAAATGGATGGCGCCATTCGGAAGCAGGGCTTCAAAATCTTTCGGTTTCATTTGCGAAAGATAAAAAACTTACTCGGAAAAAAGTTCTAATTTTGCAACCTTATGTTGAAGATATTAGGTTTCATCGGGGTTTATTTTATTTTCCTGGGTAAGGTTTTTAAAAAGCCGCAGGGAATGAAGGTTTTTTGGAGGCTCGTGATGCGGGAAATCTATGATTTGGGGATGAGTTCCGTGGGCTTAGTCGCTTTTATTTCGCTCTTTATGGGCGCAGTTACAGCGATTCAAATGGCGCAGAATTTTCAGGGAGCGGACATCCCGGTTCCAGACTCTTATATTTCCTATGCGACCAAGGTCGTATTGATTCTTGAGTTTTCACCCACTATCATTTCGTTGATCTTGGCAGGAAAAGTTGGCTCGTATATTGCATCGAGCATCGGAACCATGCGGGTAACCGAACAAATAGACGCTTTGGATGTGATGGGAATCAATTCGCCCTCTTTTTTGGTACAGCCCAAAATCATCGCCACGGTTTTCTTCAACCCCATTCTCATCATGATCAGTATCGGTATGGGGTTAGTCGGTGGATACCTCATCGGTGAAGCGACCAAAATGTGGTCCAGTTCCGACTTTATGATCGGATTGCAAATGCCGATGGCGGATCGACATTATTATTATACCTTTATCAAAACGGTTTGTTTTGCCTTTGTAATCGCCTCTGTTCCGGCCTATTTCGGCTACCATGTCAAGGGTGGTTCGCTGGAGGTGGGGCGATCCAGCACGGCAGCCGTAGTTTGGACTTCGGTGATTTTGATTATTTTGAACTTGGTGCTTACCCAAACGATTTTGAGCTGATGATAGAGATACGAGACCTGAAAAAATCCTTCGATGAGGTAGAAGTGCTCAAGGGCATTTCAACTGTTTTTGAAACCGGAAAAACCAATTTAATCATCGGCCAGAGCGGTTCGGGAAAAACCGTTCTTTTAAAATGTCTGAGCGGACTGATACGACCCACTTCGGGAGAAGTCCTGTTCGACGGCCAGGATACGACCCAATATAGTTTTGAAGAAAGGCAGGCATTGAGGGGCGAAATCGGAACAGTATTTCAGGGAAGTGCTTTATTTGACTCGATGACCGTTTTGGAAAATGTCCGTTTTCCGCTGGAAATGTTTTCCAAACATCCCATGAGGGAAATGAACAAACGTTCAGAAGAAGTATTGGACCGAGTCAATTTGACCAAAGAATCTTTCCATAAATATCCTTCCGAAATTTCCGGCGGTATGCAAAAAAGGGTGGCCATTGCCCGCGCCATCGTCAACCGACCCAAATACCTTTTTGCGGATGAACCCAATTCCGGTTTGGATCCGAAAACCGCCATGGTCATCGACCAATTGCTACATGAACTGACCGTTGAATACAATACCACAACCATCATCAACACCCACGACATGAATTCCGTGATGGAAATCGGTGAAAACATCATTTTCCTGAAAGACGGTTACAAGGAATGGGACGGAGATAAAAATGAAATCCTCACCGCGGACAATGAAGCGGTCATCGATTTCGTTTATTCCTCAAAACTCTTTACCAAACTCAGGGAAGTAATGCTGAAAGAAAAAAATGCATCCAAATCATAAAATTAAAAATATGAAAAAATTAATTTTAATAGCTTCAATACTTTTAAGTTGCGGGGCATTCGCACAAGAAACCCAGTTCGGAATCAAGGCCGGAATGGTTTACAATGCGGACAAAGGCGTTGTAAAGTCCGCAACCAGCACCTATGAAGAAAAAGGAGAAGGTTCCGTCGGGTTCCAAGCCGGAGCCATGGTCAGAATCAAAACCGGCGGCTTATACATCCAGCCGGAATTGCTCTATACTTCATTCAAAAACGAATATGACACGCCAAACGGTGAGTCATTCGAAATAGGAAAAAGAAGATTGGACGTTCCTGTAAGCATCGGAAAAACTTTTGTAGCGGATTTGATTCAAGTTCAAATCGGGCCGGTATTTTCTTATTATTTCGAAGACGATATTTCTTTGAGCGATATTGAAGATGCAGAACAAGACGATTTCAACGTAGGTTTTCAAATCGGAACCGGCGTGAATATCAAGAACTTTAATATCGATTTACGTTATGAGTTCGGTTTCGGGAAAAATTCATCCAAATTTGTTCAAGATACTTGGGGATTTGAAACCGAAAACCGCTCACAATTGTTGAACCTTTCCGTCGGTTATTTCTTTTAAGCATTAAAAATCATTCTTAAAAATTCAAATCCCTTACGTCACCCGTAGGGGATTTTTTGGTAGAACCTTCCGGTTTAGCACAATCAAAAAACTAAACTTGTACACAAAATCTAAATTAGCTATTTTTGCAGACTTGAAAATCAACAAAAAATGGCGAAAGCAAAGAAAAAGCAGGAATATACAACCGAAAAGGTTCTTGACAGCTTAAATGAAACCGCACACAAGGCGGAAAATTTCTTCGAAAAACATTCCAAAATCATCATCGGGATTTTCGGTGCCATGGCCGTTGTTGCCATCGGTTATTTCGTGTACCTGAAATATGTTTTGGAGCCGAAATCCGAACAAGCTTTTACCGAAATGGTTCAGGCCGATGAATATTTCCAACAAGATTCTGTTTTGCTCGCGTTGAGAGGAATTCCGGGAAGTTTCCAAGGCTATGAGCAAATCATAGAAAATTACAGCGGGACTGACGGTGCCAATATTGCGAATTACCGGGCCGGTATCGCTTATTACAAATTAGGCGATTATGCTTCTGCCGTATCTCATTTGGAGAAATTCAACACAAAAGACGGCGATTTACTCGCCCAAAAATACGGGATGATTGGAAGTGCTTTGGTAGAATCCGGCAAAGAAGACCAAGGATTGCCTTATTACGTAAAAGCTGCTGAGGCCACGGACTTAGAGGTCTTGCAATCTATTTATTATACGAAAGCCGGACAGTTAGCCATTCAATTGGGCAAAAATGCCGACGCTTTGAAATATTTCCAAATCTTGGCGGACAAATACCCCAATGCCAATAACGGTGAAGCGGAAAAATACATTGAAAGGCTCAAATACGCTACCGGTGGCAACTGAAAATAAAAACTTATCAACATACGATAAATCACAACTCCCCAGTGCCGAAGCTTTTCGTTTCGGCATTGTTGTTTCCCAATGGAATGACCACATCACGCGGAACCTTCAGGCCGGTGCCAGAGAGGCACTGATTGATTTAGGGGCAAAAGAAGAAAACATTCTGGACTATGAAGTGCCCGGAAGTTTTGAACTGATTTACGGTGCGGCTCAATTGTGCAAAAAACAAAACTTTGACGCGGTAATTGTCATTGGGAGTGTAATCCGCGGCGAGACCGCTCACTTCGATTATGTTTGCCAAGGCGTCACTCAGGGAATTAAAGACTTGAATGTTCTATATGATACTCCCGTTATTTTTTGTGTTTTGACCGATGACAATGAACAGCAATCACTTGACCGGTCAGGTGGCAGACATGGCAACAAAGGCACAGAAGCCGGCGTCACCGCAGTTGTAATGGCGGCTTTTTCCAAAAGTTTCTGAATTATCTCAAAAAATTAAAGTTAAACTTAGCTTCGCTATAAGTTTCAAGCGAATTCCAATGCTTAAATTCTCAAATCTGAATTCTACATCTTACCTTTGCAAACTATGGTTTCGACAGGTGATCTAATTCAACTTTTACCCGACCATGTTGCTAACCAAATTGCAGCGGGAGAGGTAGTCCAACGCCCGGCTTCAGTAGTAAAGGAACTGATGGAAAACGCAGTGGACGCAGGGGCGTCAAGGGTTGATTTAATCTTGAAGGATGCCGGCCGGACCTTGATTCAGGTAATCGACGACGGCGCAGGAATGAGTATTACCGATTTGCGTATGGCTTTTGAGCGACACGCCACTTCCAAAATACGCACCACCGAAGATATTTTTTCCATTCACACCAAAGGGTTTCGGGGTGAAGCGCTCGCTTCAATCGCTGCCGTAGCGCAAGTGGATGCCCTCTCCAAAAAAGGAAAGGAAGAAATCGCGACCCGGTTGATTATTGAGGGTGGTGAAGTGAGAGATCAGTTCCCTGCCGCTTCGAAAACAGGAACTTCAGTATCGGTTAAAAATTTGTTTTACAATGTTCCGGCAAGGCGTAATTTTTTGAAATCAAATCAGATAGAGTTAAAACACATCCAAGACGAATTCTTGAGGGTTGCTCTGGCGCACGAAAATATCGAATTCAATTTCTACCACAATGATTCGGAATTATACCTTTTAAAAAAGGGGAACCTGAAACAAAGAATCGTGCAGGTCTTTGGTCGAAAAATAGAAACCCAGCTCGTTCCCGTTTCGGAAGAAACCGAAATCGTTTCGGTTAACGGTTTTGTGGGCAAACCGGAAAGTGCGAAAAAGGCGAGGGGAGAGCAGTATTTTTTTGTGAACCAGAGATTTATAAAAAGTAATTATTTGCACAAGGCCATTGTAGATGCTTTTGAGCATTTGCTTCCGAGCCAATATGTACCCTCTTATTTTTTGTTTCTGGAAATCGATCCCGCTAAAATTGACATCAACATCCATCCGACTAAAACCGAAATCAAATTCGAGGACGAATACGCTATTTACGCGGTATTGAGAGCGGCGGTGAAAAGTGCTTTGGGCATGTACAGCGTAACGCCTTCTTTGGATTTTGACCAAAACCCCGATTGGGCTTTCATCCCTTCGGCTCCTTCCAAAAGCCTGAAGTCTCCCGAAATCAAAGTGGACAGGACCTACAACCCTTTTGAGCAGGTGGGTTCGGGGGTGAAAATCCGCGCTACTGAAGATTTATACAAGTCCTTTTCTGAATTTGAATTGGAAAACAACCATCCGGAAATGGTTTTGAACAAGGAAGAATTTGAATATTCCGAAACCAATGCTTTCCAATGGCTGAATAAATACATCGTGGCTCATCATCAAGGCGAACTTTTGGTCATTGATCAGAACCGTGCGCACCAATTGGTTTTATTTGAAAAAATCAAAAAGTTAAGTGATGAAAACGCACTCAGCCAGCGACTTTTGTTTCCGGTGAAAATCCCCACCAATGTTTCGGAAATTAACTTATTGAAAAATATCGAAACCGATTTGTTCCGGTTTGGTTTTGATGTAGAATTCACATCGGATCAGATTATTGTAAATGCTTTGCCAACCGAAATTGAGCCGGATATGGTACCCGGGATTTTTTCCGACTTTTTGACCGAATTGGAACTTCACGGCAAAGTCAGTTTCCAGATTGGAATTGCTAAAATATTGGCAAAGAATGCGGCTGTTCGAAAAGGTGTGGCTCTGCTTCCGGAACAGGTGAAGCACTTGGCACAACAATTGTTGCAAATGGGCGAACCCGGTTTTTCGCCTTACGGCAAAGCTGTTTTTGTTCAAATTCCGGAAAATAAAATCACGAAGAAACTAAATTAAAATATGTTCAATCAACCGATTCCCACCGTTACCAAAAACCTGTTGATCATCAATGGTTTGTTTTTTCTTGCATCGTTGGTATTTGGTTCCCGCGGCATTGATTTAGGTAGCATTTTGGGTGCTTTTTACCCGGAATCCATTAACTTCAGGGGCTGGCAGATTATTACGCACATGTTTATGCACGCGCCGTTCCCCAACCTCGCCCACATTTTGTTCAATATGTTTGCGCTATGGATGTTTGGCTCTTCGGTTGAAATGACTTTGGGCCCGAAAAAGTTTTTGATCTTATATTTTGTCGCAGGTTTGGGTTCATTCGCGCTTTTTAATTTCACCAATTATCTTCAGGTCGAACAGTTAAAACCAATCGTAGAATCCGCCGGTGTAAATGTGCCGGAATTGTTACGTAACATCAATAATCCGAATTATACAGATCCTTCTAAGAACATTGAAACCACCATTGAGCTGGTATCTTATTATAAAACCCCGATGGTCGGAGCGTCCGGAGCCATTTACGGCTTACTGGTCGGGTTTGCAGTGCTTTATCCCAACGCAAAACTGGCTTTGTTGTTTTTCCCCGTTCCGATTGCGGCCAAATATTTTATTCCGGTTATGATTGCTTTGGAATTTTACTTGGCGATTCAGAATTATGCTTGGAACCCCATTGCTCATTTTGCGCACATCGGCGGGGCTATCATTGGTTTCATAT